>JBFMEF010000115.1 GCA_040753495.1 Candidatus Zixiibacteriota bacterium | reverse complement strand
ATCTGGCTCAGGCGCTTGAGCTATTCGCCCCTGTATCGGACGCCGAGGAGTGGGAGTTGGGTTGGATGCTGACTGCCGCTGAAATGGCGGGAGAAAAAGAACTGGCCGAAGAAGCTCAAGCAGAACTGAAGAAACGCTCCTCCGGGACAAGAACCTGGGAGTCCCACGGTGAATTGCCGGACCTATTGCCAAAGTAGACATCAATGAACTGGTTAGTGCCGCCAAACGAACTTACCCCCGATCAACAGAGGGCTATTGAATTAAGCCCTCTCAATAACATTGCTATTACCGGAGGTCCCGGCTCCGGAAAGACTATGGTTTTAGTTTACCGGGCTCAATTCCTCAGCAAGAAATACAAAACAAGCCCGGCCCGCTACCGCATATTGGTCTATACGAATATTTTGAAAGACTATATAAAATCAGCTCTCAACTTGCTTGACCTTCCTGAGGATAACGTGTTGGTTTTCGCCAACTGGTGTCATCTTTTCCATGAAAAGTATATCGGGCGGGTACCTTGGAACAAAAGTGAAAACGTGCCTGATTTCAGGCTGACGCAACTAAATGTCAAAGACTATATTCTGAGCGGCAGAATAGACCTTCCAATATACGATTTTCTGATGGTCGATGAAGGTCAGGACCTCGACAAAGATGCATTTCAGATTATCAGCCGCTTGGCCGCTCACGTCACTGTCTGCATGGACGATAAACAGCAGATATATGAAACCGGAATCTCCTCATCTGAAATCATATCCGCCCTGGGAATAAGAAGAACCAATATCAGTTTCATTGAGGCCTTTCGGGTTTGTCCTTATATAGTGAAACTCGCTTCTCACTTCATCCCCACAAAGAGCGAGAGGGAGGCGTTCGAGCATCAGAATCGTTTGCCGCAGGTTGAAAAAGAAACCCCGATGTTCTATTTGGCCAGAGATTTCGAAAACGAAAGAGAGATGCTTGTTTCGAAAATAGGTGAGAGGCTCCTGAAGAATGACCGAATTGTAGTCCTGTTCCCGACCAACCGGCAATTATATGGTTTCGCTATGGGAATGAAAGAACATGGTCTCGATGTTGAGATTCCGAGGAAATACCGTAGCCGAAACGAGAATGGGCTTAATTTCAGCAGTTCTTTACCGAAACTGATGACATATTTCGGGGCAAAAGGTCTTACTTTTGATGCAGTTTTTATGCCTCGATTGCTTTCCCAAAGTTTCGAAAGGTTTTCAGAAGCGAGGGTGGAGAAGCTTTTGTTTGTCGGCATCACGAGGGCTACTAAATGGGTGTACTTGAGCACAATCGATGGTAACTCCCTGCCTGCCTTGGACCGCTTGATTCAACTTGAACAGTCCGGTTCATTTTCCGTGGTGAGACATGACCAATTCCTAATAGGCAATAAAGCAAAACCAAAAATTCTTGATGCGAGAGCGAAGAAATCAGATTTTGACTTTCTCTGATTCTCAAAAGATCCCTGCGTATTTCCCAATCCATAGATTTTTCACTGGCATTGGCAAATCCACCACTATGGGTCTGGGGGATTACGAGGTTAAGTAGGGTATTCATTTCTTTCTTTTTCTACAAACCGCTACTCCTCCAGTGATATAATATTCTCGGACTGTGCGGCAATCGAAAACTCTGCAGAGGTCGATGACGGCTAATGCGACTAAAGATTTCGGCACTGTGAGTTAAAGGGACGGCCTCTCGACCGTCCCCTTTATAATAGCGCTTTTATCACTGGGCCTACGGTCCGCAGACCGGCGCCGGGCCACCCTTGAAGCGATAGGCGATTATATAGGTAGCGTCTAGAATATTAATGATACCATTACCATTGGCATCAGCCTCCTGCAGACACGGAGGCGGCGGACCGCTCTTGAATCGATAGGCTAAGATATAGGTGACATCAAGTATATTGACAACGCTATTGTCATTGGCATCTCCCGCCAGGTTGCAGCATGTGTAATCTGGAGACGGGGTATATTCAAATTCATGATATCCACCTTGTGGCGGGACAACGGAATCGCGCACTATGTAAGTTGTATCACTATTTTCATTCACAAAGAAAATTGAATACGTATCGGTCGGTTCGGCGTCTGGCTTTGGCAAAACCTTGATAAGATAATCGCCCAGAATCTGGCTGGAGAGTGAAATGGCAACATCCGGTTCCCCATCGCCATCATAATCAGTAATGCCATCGTAAGATGCGCCGGGGATTTCGTTTAATCCTTCCCCAATACTTCTACCATTTGGGTCAGTAATCTCAACTGTCACTGGACAGAATGCCCGAAAGAGTCGCGGATGAACCCAGCAGTTCTGGGCAAACTCTGACGTGCTGCCGTTTTCATAGTGTGCTAATCCGGTTAGCATCCAATCCCCAAAGTCACCAATAAAAGTGAGTGTTCCACATTGCCAAAAGTCGTCGCACGGTCCCACGGAATCCAGAAAGATGGCTGCACCCCCAAAACACTCACCATTTATGCAAAAGCTTGCGTTAGTATAGGGCTTTGCGGTATCAATCACGGCATATAATTCAACTATACTCGTTGGAGGCGCGCTTACATTTACTGTTCCTCCATTCGTAGCCCCTACCCAGTCAAGAACGGGGCGATTCAACATCTCATTGGGGCTTTCCGTTGTCCACTGGTTGAAGTTCGTTATGCCCGGTGGGTATAAGTCTATGTCCGGTCCATAAGTACACCCGTAGATTACATTTTGCGTCAGCCGATTATGTATCGTCCCCGAGCCACGTAAGACAACACTGACGCCATTATCCTTTATTGTACATTTTGAAACTTGGCAATCATGACTGTTTTCAGATATATATATTCCGGTATCGTTTCCAGAAATCGTATTGTTAGTCAAATGCACTTCCGAGCTCTGTCTAATCGCTACTCCCACGCCGTCATTGTTCTTAATACTGTTCGGCTCCGACAAAGCTCCGATTCCGCCGAGAACCACAGGGCAATCATAGATGTCAATCCCATTACCACGATTAGTGGCAATTGTGTTGCCGTCAATACGAATATGATCGCTTCCGGAAATCATAATCCCGCCGTCATCATTCCCCATATTGAGATTGACCCCATCTGCTGCTCCTATGACATTATCCGTAATAATCGCATAGCTATTGCTTGCATAGATTCCATAATCTTGACTTGCAGAAACGAGGTTATTCGAGATAAAGACCTTTCCATTGTCGCTCACCTTTATCCCGAAACCTCCGTTTGGCAAGGGAATCGTTCCATCAGCACTCGTTCCGATTTTGTTGCCATGCACCGTGGTGCCGTTAACATCACCGCTATTACCTGCACATAAAATACCGTCCATTAAGTTGCCGGAAATGACATTCGCTCCGTCACTGCCGATATAGTTATTGGCTGACTGGTCAAGGACTCTGATGCCCATGCCATTGCCATTTACAGTCACTCCGTCACTTTCAACGCCCAGGTAATTGTTGTAAATTCTGTTCTCAGAGCCTCCATATACTGTTAACCCCACTTCGCAATCTACGATGGTCAACCCGCAGACTTCGTTCATGTCCGATTCTATCGTAAGGCCGCTCAGGTAGTCGTGAAACGGTGTGCCGCTGAGCTGGCTGCCATCGATTATCAGGGAACCAGGACCGCCTGGAGCAGAGCAGCCGTCGATGAATATTCCGTCGGGATTGGTTAGAGGCGGAAGTTCCTCGTCCAGCATTATCCTCTGGGGTGTTCCCTGGAATTTTATTATAGCGCTGTACGGATAGGAATTGGCTTCAAGTATTTTATCCCTTAGCGTGTTTTCACCACTGGAGGCATAGTTACTGACATAAAAGGGTCCGCGAATCCAGAAATTCTCAGAGAATTCTGAAGTGTTACCTTCCGCGTCAATGGCTGTGGTAGTATAAAGGCCGGCAGGCAAATCGGCAAAAGTAAACTGGCCCCCTGACGCTGTTGCTGAAGCGACATACTCCGGCGCTTCACCATGTCCGGAGGGATCGGCCGCATAAGTAAAATACGGATAGTCTCCGCTGATTGCCTTAAATAGTTCGACTGTACATCCATCGCAAGCGCTTCCTGTTAGGTCAAAAAGAAGCGGGTTGCTGGTGGCCACTTGTGCTTGTAATACAGGGAAGTTGAGTAAGTCATTGGGCCCAGTATCTGCATCGCTCTGATCGTTATCCGTAACACCGTCGTCGCCAAGGTCAAAAGCAAGCCCATAATTATTCCGAATCGAGTTTTGCGAGACTCTGTTGCCTCGAGCAGTTGGCTCGCCAACAATAGTGATTCCATTACCTTGGTTACCATGAATATCGTTATTATGAATATACATACCAGCTACATTTTCCAAATAGATACCATGGAGATTCGTATAGTAGATATCATTGCCATGAATATCCCAGTTCGCTCCTTCCGTCGGAGCATCGTTCTCAGTTTTTTCCATGTTCATTTTTGCATGAGTCTCCGCTGCCACAGGTAATTCGTTAACCAGCCCGACGGCCCCCATGCCATGGATACGTATTCCATAATCACTTTCAGCAATGTGGTTAGCCCATATATGCGAGGAACTTTGATTAGCGCCAAGATATTCGTCTATCCCCACTACACCGCTATAAATCTCATTAGTATTAATCTCGTTTCCAGTTCTGTCAATGATGCCGCGCTCATTAGGGAAAGGGCCACCGCCCGCATAAACCCATCCTAGGTAATTTTCATAAATATGATTCAAAGAAGATGAAATGGACATTTCGATCGCAATCGTATTATAATAGATATGATTGCGAGCGACGGAATTGTCATTACCATTTATCATAATGCCCCATTGCGAACCAGAATAAGGGCTATCATACGCATTCTCATAAGGGGGGATCTCGTTGCTGGATATGTCATTCTGGTCTCCATATACGGCTATGCTTTTCTCGTTCGAGATGAGTTTGTTGCCTCCAACAAGGACGCGTTCAGACCCATCTAAATATATTCCGTTCACAAATCCACTTATCTCATTATCAGCAATTAGCAAATTGAAATTGTTTGCGGAAAAAGGGTTGAATACATCGCAGCCTTCTACCAATATACCCATTGTAGAAATTGAATAGGCTGCACTGATAGTATTATTATGAATCGTTGCTATCCACAGTTGACTTTGCTGAGTCTGATTGAAATAAGGCAGAACGCCAGAAACATAGATTGCCCTAATGTTGACATGATGCCACACATCATAGTTAATATCATTCGCATATTCATAAGAAGAAGGATTAGGCGAATTCAACACAGATCCTATGGAACATCCCCAAGAATTTATCTGTTCGATTCCAGTGACACAGTTGTCTAGAGTATTTCCAAGTATACGAATTTCTTTTGATAACTCATACGATATTCCGTAAGCGCATTCCACAATGTGGTTCCCTGCAACATCATTTTCTTCCGTCAAATAATATCCGGCCCCGACATCAACATCTGTACACTTGAACAGTCGAATGCCATATGTACAATTTTGCATATAACAGGATTTAATGTAACCATGGTTGGAATTCAATATTAAGAAGCCATACTCGTAACTGTCCCAGACTTCGTAATCCCACACTTGAAAATTCCTGTTCTGATCTATTTTGATTACGTACGCGTCATATGCCGTGCTGGTTTTTAATTGAGGGAGATTTGTACCACTTATTATTACTCGACGCGGCTCAAGCGAATCGCCGAGAAGTACTATTCCCATAGGGTCATTCAAAGTTGGCAATGTATCTGTAAGGTAAATCGTGCCGCTTAGGGCTTGGTCCCACTTGACCGTATCCATCTGATATGGAGTGGCACTGTTTGCCTGATTAAATGCCCACCTCAGCGACCCCTCGTTCTCATCATCCGCCAATCTGGTAACAATGTACGTTGTGGGTGTACCCATCCCATTCTTGAGAATAGAAATATTGTCCGTGCCTCGATTCGCCACTGCAATATCCAGGTCACCGTCGTTATCGAAGTCGGCAACGCAGAGACGCGAAGGACCGTCCCCGACCGTGTAATTAATCGGTCCTGAGAAAGTAGAATCGCCAATGTTGTGCACGAACGTGCTGATATTATCAGCACTGAAATTCGCGGTTATCAGGTCGAGGCTTCCATCAGCCATAATGTCTCCGATAGTTACGGCAATGGGATAATCTCCGGTAGCGCCAAGTATTATCCGTTCACCAAAAGGAGTTCCCGGCGGATAGGTCATTGCTAAATAGGAAACATAGTCTGAATCGGCGCTGGACATTACCAGGTCAAGAAAGCCGTCTCCAGTGATATCAGCGGATGTTATTCCCATCGGGCTCCCCCCAACCGTTAGATTGTCACTGCCAGCAAATGTGTTGTTCGCCTGCTGGAACACGATGGAGATATTATTCGCCTCCGGGTTGGCCGTGACTAAGTCCATCTTCCCGTCAAAATCCAGGTCTGCTGCGTGTATCGCCCAGGGAGACCCACCCACAGAACCTTCCGTTTGTGATGAAATAAACCCGGCACCGCTATTATACAAGATAACATATTTCATCCGGTCCATGTCCGCCGCCGCAAGATCACTATAACCGTCACAGTTATAGTCAGCGTTAACGATATAATATGGACCGGCGCCGGAGCTGAGCATTTCCGTCAGAGTCAAGACAAATGAACCACTTCCATCATTTGTGAGCACGGAGATACTGCCTTCAATAACATTTGCCGTCACTATATCTACATCGAGGTCATTGTCGAAATCGACCGCAGTCAAGGAGGCCGGGCCGTCACCTACTGAATAATATGGTCCGTTGGTAAAAGTGCCATCGCCATTTCCAAGTAGAATTGTGACTCTATCTAAGGTAAGATTGGCAACGGCCAGGTCGATATCCAAGTCACCGTCAAAATCTGCCGCGACAAGCCCCCGGGGCTGGTCTCCACAATCATATGCACTATCAACGCTGAATACTCCGTGGCCGCTGTCCGCTTCGACAGTAAATCGCCAGACATAGCCGTCAAATAGGGGAATCGCCACCGCCGATTCGATACCCTTCGTCAATGTAACTGAAATGAGATCGCCTGGAACAAATTCACTGGAGGGGATAAATGAGGCTGTCCGCGAGGCACTGTCATAGGTTATCGTGCCATCAAGTTTTCCCAGAAAACCTGATGAGACCAGGAACACGGCGTCGCTGATCGATGCCACATTCATGTCCGAATCAAAAGTAACAGAAACAGCACTGCTGTCATCTACACTCTGAGCATTCATCGCCGGCGATTATGAAAGAATCTGTGGTGGATTTCCAATTTCATTGACAGTTATCGTCACAATTTCCGAATCCACCGACCCCGAATCATCAACTGCTTTGAAAATGATCTGGTGAGCGCCCGAACATAGGAAACACGGTGTCCAGTTGAAGAATCCGGTACCATTACCGCTATCCGTGAAACTCATTCCGTAATGTAGTCCTGTAGCCAGTAAGTCCGGCGTTGATTCCGCGTCCGTCGCAGAGATGGTAAAACTTAGATTGTACCCTTCATTGACAGATTGATTGCCAATTGGACTGAGAACAGGCAGCTGGTTGAATTGCGCCTGAATCCCTGCTGAAACTGATAGCAGTAACAATGTCATAAGAATGGTGCGTTTCATAGTCTCCTCCAGGATGAATGTTATGAGAAATTCTGTTTTGTCTAATTCGAAGAACTCGCAGCCGTGTTACATAGTATTCTCCGCCGCCTCGACAATAATGCGCACTGTATCGCGCCGCCGACATTCTATCTATTCTTCACTTCACCAGTATCATCTTCTTTGACTGCACCGCTCCATCAACAGCGAGTCGATAGAGATAGACTCCACTGGCAACCAGCGTTCCCCTGTCATCAGTGCCATCCCATACAATTCTAAATGACCCCGCAGACTTGACTTCATTTACCAGGGTTCTGACCTTTTGTCCAAGCGTATTAAATATCTCGATATTCACATTGCCGCGTTTTGACAGACCATATTCGACAACTGTGGTCGGGTTAAAGGGATTGGGGTAGTTCTGCAGCAGAGAATACTCTCCGGGTATAATTCCACCCGAGGGCTCATCCGCGACATCTGTGGGAGTCATGTCTATATAGCGGCCATAAATGTCCCAACCCATATCGCGACGGGCATCCATCCAGGCGGCAAAGAAGCCCTGGCCCGTTGACGCTACATCCGGACTCTGCATTCTTTTTCCGGCAAACATCGTGTCGGTGAATATAAATTCGTCACCTTTGAAATTCCCGCTCGAATCAAGAAGTCTGCCAAAAATATGTTCATTAGATGTAACAGGGTCCACTACCTGCCAGGTCACAAGAGCCGTTCCATTGTCAAGAATGGCAACCGAGGGTGGAGCATAGGTAGATACTGACGCCCCCGCTGGACTCACCCTTATGACGTTTCCAATCAACTGGTCGGAAGGCGAAATCCTTTGAGTAAATATCGCCGTATCGCCGCCCGAATTATATATCCATGCCGCAAGCACTCCACCATCTGAATAGGCGTCGCAGTCAGCATAAGTACCGGAGCCGGTAAACTTGATGCCATCACTTTTGGGAAGTCCCAGTGAATCGAATCGACGGAGATAGAGTCCGGTTCCGTCCAAACCGATTCCCGACCAAACAGTAACAAAGGAGTTATTGACACTTCCGCATACCGATTGGACCTTCTGAGAACCGGCATCGATTCCGTGGTCAACTCTAATGTTCTGTCCGACTCGATTACCGGTTGAGTCTATAATCTGCCCGTAAACATGAAACAAGGGCTCGCGAAATTCAGTCCAGACTAAAAAGAAACTGCTCCCGGAAGCCGCAGCCTTGTTCTCCCGTCTCAAACTACCGCCTACATATCCTGTGTAATCATCAAGTCTTGAGACGGAGTCACTTATTCTGCCTTGCTCATCAAGATATCTATAAAATCTATGAAATCCCGATGTGTCAGCGATACTTGACCATATCACAACTGCACTGCCCGCTTGGTTGACGGCAACCGCCTGACTGAAACCGGATCTGTCCGGGCCGCTAACGTCAATATTGTCACCATCCAGAGTGCCATTACTGCTTCTCTGTACACAAATTTTCTCCCGATTTTCAGGAAAATCTCGGTATCGCTCATCATCCCATGAGACTATGACCAGTCCATCGTCGTTTGCCGCAACGGAAGGCCAAAATTGCGGCGCATCATCATTGTTCACTCGCTGATTGGACCCCAGTTTCCACCCATATTGAGTGAACCGCTGGAGAACAATGTCTCCGTTATTTCTAAAGGACCCAAAGCAATGGTCCTCCCAAACCAATAATATATTGCCATCATTGCTTTCTGCAATATCCGCATACTGCTGATCAAGATAGACGCTGTCATGGGGAATAATACATGAACCAAGACTTAAGCCTGAAGAATCGAAGAAGAGTAAGCCGAGGTCAATCATATTTGGATAACTGATACTTGATTGAGCAACCACGACGAACTCTCGATTTTCCTGCAATATAACTCTGGGCATTCCCCAGGAACCTGAAGTGGACATTGAATCTAATGCCATATTCGCTCCGACCTTATCACCATCTGCGTCAAAATGTTGGGCGTAAATTCTCCGAAGGCCGAATCTGCTATCCTCCCAGACTACAGTCACATTGCCGGTGGAATCAGAGTCAATGCTGGCGAAGCGTTGCAGTATAGAAGTCCCCTCATCATTGACCTTAACGTTTGAGCCAACGGGACTACCACTGGCGTCAAATCGCTGAAAGAATACCTCCGTGCTGTCGTTATATCTATCCACTCCAATTTCAAGATAGTCATTGCGACCGTCTTGCCAGACTACTGAAAATCCGCCGTTTTCATCCATGGCGACGGCCGATGACCATTGGTCACAGATGCCGGTATCATCATTAATCCGAAAATTAGTACCGACCGGGTTTCCGTCCGGATCAAACATCTGTCCGTAGATGTCATCATATAGACTGTTTCGTTCATCTTCCCAGACAATGACGGAACGTCCATCGGGAGCCATAACTATGCTGGAATTATATCGGTCTCCATAGTAAACATCATTTACGATTGTAATGGGTCCGCGCGGCGTGCCATCTGAGAAATACCATTGGGCGATTACATATCCGCTAAATACCGTCGTTACTGCAAAATTGCCATCTTTGTCTGAGGCTATTGGACTGCGTCCATACGCGTTATAAGTATCGCCATACGCCGGAATCGGCAAAGGACGATTACATTCTATTGGTGTCCCCTCCGAATCATACGCCTGAATATAGAATTGATAAAAATAGACATAACGGGCATCTTCCCAAAGTACTATGAAACCGCCCCCCTTGTTAGCAGCAATTGACGGTCTTCTTTGCGGCTGGGTACTGGAAACTGTATCATCATTTATTCTGATATCGAACCCGGGAGAAAAGTCGTCGTAACAATGCGGGTCATAGACTGGAGAATTGCTGTTTGTAATTACATTATTGCTGCCAGGCAATTCATTTTCGATAAGCTCACGGTTTCTTAAGGCAGGCCACTCTTCCGGATGATTGCCCCCGATTACAGTACCCGTCATTGGCAGAGCCATCAACAATACTATGATGGCAGTTCTTAACGATTTCATCTTATGCCTCACTTTCTAGTCATGATTCCCGTTTCAATCAAGCTGATTTCTAAATGGCGCCATTCTTGACAACAACGCTTTCGTCCACGATTATTAATCTCAGGCGCGATACGACTCTTTAATTGGCATGCAAATGCCTCACAACGGACTGTCGGGTCAGAATGTCAGATGAATCGGGAAGGGGAGAGGGTGCTTGCGGGCAGGTGGTATGGTGGTTCCTTATTAGAAAGTATGATGGAGAGGACCGTCCACAAGTGAGAAGTGGAATGGAACTGAAAAAGTAATAAACGCCGCTGTCGCAACGAGCAGATGACATGCTCAATTCCAAGCGTTGGCTCGGCTAAAGTGTTTGATTTGTCGAGAAAACTACTCCACACCCAAGAACGGGCTGTGCTCTGTGGATGCCATAAATATAGTCAGAGAACTCTATTATGCAAGTGAAAAATGACCTGATTAGTAATATTTCCCGCCATACACTTTCATAGACTCAATTTAAGGCTGTCGTGCCGATTGCCCTCGCTGTCGGCCGTCACCAAGTTGACGATTTCAAATTGTCATACGTTCTGATTCAATTAATAATAAGGAGCGGACGAATTATGGCAGGAGCATGACCGACCTTTGGGGCCAGGTCAGATACAATGAACTACCTATTTTATCATCGGATATTCTTCTGAATTTATCAAGATACCTAAGCCCACCGTTCCATGCCACTCAGCACATCAAGAGTAATCTCATGAAATCATACTAAGGTCACATTTTGTGTCCAACTTGTGTCCGCCGCCTGCAAAATCAGAGAAATTTCGCCAAAACTATATAAAAGGATATAAAAGCCTTATCTTAATGTAATCTATTTACATAAGCCCATAATTATTTGTATAACAGATGCTTACAAAATCCCGCCCCGGAGAATCCCAGCCTCTCCGCTTTTTGCTGGTTTATGGGATGAATTTGTTCTGAAGCAGGTTTCCAATTTCCTACATGCTTTAGCTGCTCTTCGTAGACCGCATGACGCCCCGACCTGTTCTGCAAGCAACATATCAGGTTAAGTCCCCAGTCGGGGACCTCCGTGCAAATGCCGGCAGATAAAAAAAGGACAGCCCTTAGGCCGTCCTTAACAACTTCTTCAACAGTGATAACAATCTTACGGTCCCTGGCAGGGGTCAGGTCCGCCTTTATAGAGGCTGCTTATCAGGTAAGTCGCGTCCAGAATATTGACCACCCCGTTGCATTGCGCATCGGCAGATACCAGCGGTACCGGCTCCGGGCCATGTTTATACAGGTAGGCAAGAATATATGTCACATCGAGAATATTGACAACCTTGTTTCCGTTGGCGTCACCATTGATAAAATGCTCCTCTTCTCCGGCAGTATAATAATAGGTATCGGTGGTTCCGGTGGCGGGAACCGCTTCATCCTGAATCATCACTGATTGCACCGAACCGTCAATTCTGATTCCGACAGAATAGGTTGACCCCGGGGGAGCATCCTGTTCGGGTATAATTTCAATAATGTAAGTCCCAACAATCGGATAGTAAATAACCACGGAATCGATGAAATCAGGGGGCTCTTCGTAGTAATCGGCCGGAAAGAGCGTCTGACTCAAAACACCAAATTCATCCTTCCCAATGAAATATCCCGCCGGGTCGGTGACTTTCAGATTAACGGGAGAATAGGCATAAATCACCAGAGGTCCCAGTATTGAGAATCGCTGCAAGACAAAGTCGTAATCGGTTCCGCTGAACAGGGAATATCCGACCGTATAAACATTGCCCCAATTGTCACATGCAACATCACTGCCATAATCATTAAAAGATTCGCCGTCATACGCCCGTGCCCATCCCGTCATCCCGACCGGGCTGATTTTCATCGCATAGTTATCGACATACGGCGCGTGCGATATTTCCCCGACAACATAGGCGTTACCATCATTGTCAGCGGCGACCGAAATTCCGGCGTCGTTGAGATTGTCTGAACCGTTAACCAGCTTCTCATAAACAGTCTGCCCAAGAGAATTATACCTGATGGCTACTATATCATTCTGCGTCCCGACACCGCCGTAACTGACACCTGCCAGGGTAACCGGACCGGTCGTTCCGGTGATCGCCATACTGTAACAGTTGTCCTGCCCATTGCCGACACCGTTCCATCGTCTGGTCCAGACGGTATCACCGTCAGGTTGATATTTTAAAAGTATTATGTCCCTTGATGACCCGCTTCCATCGCTGGAACCGCAGACATACACGAAATTATTGCCGTCAATCAGAATGTCAAACCCTCCATCGAAACCGCCGACAGGGCCATCATAAATACTGACCCAGTCCTGCGAACCATTGGGGAGGTACTTTACCGTGACAATGTCCGTGCTCGACTGTTGACTTTCTCCGGTGACGTAAACATTTCCATTGGCATCAACGGCAACGGCGTGCGCCCAATCTGTTCCATACCCGGCGCCGCTGTATATTCTTGCCCACTCTTGATTCCCCAGAGAGTCGTACTTCACTGTCAGATAATTCCAATAGTTGGTGGTGCTTTCGCTTACTCCTGCCACGTAGACAAAACCGTTTATATCCGTGAAAACATCATAGAAAGCATCATAAAGAGCGGCCTCGCCATCGAATCGTTCAACCCAGAGCGAATCTCCGTCTGAATTATATTTGATAATTACCCCGCCAGTATTCGCGCCGCTGGCTTCGCTTGAGCCGGCTACATAAATATTCCCGCCCGGGTCTGCGACAATTTCGCGCGGCCAATCCTGCCCGTTGGAAAAACCGGTGTACTTTCTTGCCCAGAGCGTATCACCGCCGCTGTTGTACTTAACCGTCATCCAATCATAGCCGGTGCCGACACCCGCCCCTTGATAACTTCGCCCGGTGATAATGACGTTTCCCGAGTCATCAACGGCAATCTTGGGATACTGGTCGGCTCCTGATAACGGGCTGTTGAATCTCTTGACCCACACGGAATCGACCGACTGCGCCATTGCCGCGGCGGACAATAACAATAACGAAATAAGCGCATATACGGTTTTCATGGCTGCCTCTCGTGACCCAATGTTTACTTCTTCTGCATGAAGTTCGAGGAATCTCTATCTATTACCGATTATTTTGATTGAGTTGGTTACTTGCTCACCAACGGATATTTCAAATGCATAAATCGATACTTGGGAAAATTTTTACTCATTCCGGCTTCTACAGGTGCGCTCTTTCTCGTACTTTATCAGGAGAGCCACAAAACTATTCGTCAGAAGTAAGGTCTTACGATTGCTCTCAATGCGAAGATACTTGAGCACCTTGGAAAAGTCAGCGCACTGTGAACACTGCAATTATAGTCTATAATAAATATTATGCAAGTGAAAAAGGACCTGATATGTCAAAATTAACCATCCCACCGACACTTTTGCAGCTTAGAGAAAGTGTGCCGACCGTCCTACCCTCATACCAGGGCGAAATTGAGGCTTTCAGGTCTTCGCGCATATTACTCATGTATCTATTAGAGCCAAGTGGAATTAGAACCACCTCAAAACGTGGCGCAACAAGCGGCGAAAATTATAGATAAGTCGATACAACGGTCATATTCATTCTGTACCATTCGTTGCCCAACGCCGGCTAAATCAGGCAAGATCTATTCAGGCAAAAAATCTGTCACGCCGAATTCGGATTAGGCGATTTAACTGTCGAACCTTATAATGCCTTGCACGACTGACAATTACAGACGACAATCCCGGAAAATTTAATCTTATCCCGAAGTCTTTGTTTCCCAATTATCCCTGCTCCTATCGTGATTGACCATCGTCTGCTTGCGGAGTAAGATTCCGAGGGAATCCAACTGTTTTATCAAATCTTAGATATATTTATTGACTTATACCACTATTAATTGTACTATTTTGGTGGTATTTCTTAAGCGACATCTTCAAAAAACGGATTGCCGGTTTATTGAAGCGGGCGCTTTTTTCAAGTTAGCAAATTGAATCTATTATAGATTGGAAGGATCCCATGGTCCTTTACCGTTGCCGATACCTCCTTTCTGCAATCATCCTGTTATTCATAGTGGTCAGCGCCGGTTCCGCTCGGTCTCAGGTCGGACAATCCTCTGCCCGAGACGACGAGCGCATTTGGCTGGAGTTGGATATTACAGGACAGCTGGACCGCGACCCCTCCAACGCCAGCTATCGCGGGGGCGGAATCTCCTTTCGAGTTTCGGGGTACCTGGAGCCGGTGGAGAATGACGACCCGGATATTTTGGAGTATTATGCCGATGAACTCACGTTTAGCTTCAACACCGAACCATGCCGGCGATATGATGAAGTCTATAATGAACTGGTCATTGATTTTTCCTGTCGCACCAATCCTCACGCCCGGGTATCGGTCGAACTCAGGATGAATACGGCCAAGAAAACCAGCGAATTTCACCTTGCGACTTGGGACCTGGCCACATGCATAAATACGAGCTATGGATATGGCTATGGGGACAAGGGGTACGAAAAGACCGAATCGAATCTCGATTACAGTATCTATCTTGGAAATCTCGATGACCCGGAAGTCCCCACGACATCACCCCCGATATTTTTGTCTCAGGAAGACCTCACTGAGGATTTTGACAAGACCTTTATCTGGGAGGAACAAAGCAGTGTGACCTACTGTCCGGATATCATGAAAGGCCGAATCAATTTGCGAGCAAGACCTCCCGAAAAAACCAAAGTGACCATTGACGGTTGCGCCAATATCATGATTGGTGTCGGCGCCGAACTGACGGCGACTGTTGAGCCTGAAACCGAAGGCACCTACACCTGGATTTCTGACCCCTCTGACGTCTTCACCATCTCCGGCTCCGGAAAGACCGCCACGGCGACCGGCAATAAAGCCGGACGCGCCACCATAAGAGCTGAATTTCAGCCCAAGAAAGGAAAAAAAGTCGAGGGGAAGATTTCAGGAACCGTCGTTGAACTTCTTTCGGTCAATGGCGGCGCTGAAATTCCGGTGATAGGCATCTATGATGAAAACGCTGCGAAAAAACCGCCGGTTCAGGTCCCTATCATACAAGACCCTCCGGATGGAGAACTTCTCGATTTTCCTGTCGCTGATGACGCCATCGCCACTGTCCAGAACCTCGGCACTTCGCTGGTAATTCAGGGAAATAAAGAGGGGGTTACCGCGGCACGGGGCACGACTGACTGCGGCGACCAGGATGAGCATATTATCAACATCGAAGTCGTCAACTGCGATGAAGATACCAAGCAGAAATTGAGAGACAAATTGAAAGAGATAAAAGAGCGGCTCAACGAGAAGACGGCGGAACTGAAAGAAAAACTGAATGACCCGAGTTTTCAGCGGGCGCATAAAGAGGTTGATAGAAACCTGACCAAAGCCTTTGAGAAACTTATGTCGATAGCCGGGTCTTGTCTCGGGGCGATTGGCTCGGCGGCCTCGGGGGCATCCGCAAGCTGGAAAGACCTCGATAATTTTGTGGACTATCTTGATGCCGCCTTTGAAGCCACAGAAAAGGGAACCTGGGAGGGAGACTGGTCGCTCTGGGAAATGTACAAGACGATGCAGATTAGTACCTTCAAGAAGTTCACTCTCGGGATTGCCGGAGATGTCTTTGAATACGGTGAGGCCTGGTTTGCGGCGCAGGATGCCCTCGCCAAAATGACACAGATTGTACAGGAACTCCAGAATCTGAGGCGCGAAGCCAATCAAATTCGCGACGAATATAATGAGATAGATAACCGTCTGATGGACCTCTGCAAGGACTACGGCGGCGAGACCGGTCAACCCGGTAAACCGGGACCGAAAGAGCCGCCATCGGACCAACCCCCCGACGACAAGCCCCCTGAACCTAAGGAGCCACCTCCTCCCCAGCCCCCCGAGCCGAAACCGCCTACCGAACCGCCCGACGAGCAGCCGCCCGGTGAGCCATCAGATACCCCTGCCGATGACTCTCCATCTGATGACAACTCTGGTGAGGAACCGCCACCGCCCCCGCCGCCTCCGCCGCAGACCCCGCGCGGTTCCGGCGGCATACCGCTCAACTGCGAATGCGATAAGTTGGACCGCTCATCCGCTTCCACAATTGAGCTGAGCCAGGTCAACAATAGCATCGAGCAATTGGTGAACTGCCTGGACCAGTTCATGAATGGCACCATTAAACCGTTTCAGGCTGTTAACGACTCCGGTGAGCAATTATTCAATGAAATTGAACAAGCCCTGACCCTCCCGCAAAGCGAGTGGGGCGAGATTTTCAAAGGTTTTCTTCCTCGCATCTCTGGAATGAAGTCGGAATTCACCGCTTTTGGAGAGGCTATCCAGAGTTTTTCTGAAACATCCCAGGGCTGCTCAAATGCCGGTCAGAAATTGAGCGAAGCGATGGTGCAGGGCGCGGCTGTCCCCGAGTTGAAGCAGTAACTCTCGAAATGGGGTAACTGAATTGATGTGAGAATGTCATGGAGGAGCTATGAAGGCAGAGAAGAATTTCTATTATGTAATATTTATAATCATCTGGGCGCTGTTATCTAATCAATCAGTACCTCAGGAGTCTGATTCTACCGAAACCCGCCAATTGACTCTGCTGGATAAGTTGTACTTCAATGGTCGCGTAACCTTAGACGTTTCCTTCCAAAACGGGAGCGCCACACTCCAATCAGAATCACAAAAATTCGTTGAGGAACTTGTTCAAGTTATGAATGTTGACCCGGCGTTGAACCTGATAATTGAATCTTATGCCGGCGTCGGCGAAAAGTCGGAATCTCTCGCGAGTGAGCGCGCCAAAGAGCTCAAAGATGCCATCGTGGCAAAGGGCATCGATTCGAGCCGTCTCCGCATCAAACCTGTCGGACTGGAGATATCGGCTAAATCCGGTAATACTCAAAGCGGAATTAACCTGGTAGTAGTCTCCGCCCTTGATTCATCCGGAGTCTCACTGGCTACCATCTCAAACCCTTTTGGCATCGATATCTTCCCCGGGGCTGCGCTTTACGAAGAACTGACCCGATTTTCTCGAAACATCCTGGGTATTGACGGCTATTGTTTTGTGTCCTCCGCGGAACTCGATAAGGTCAAGACCTTCTATGATAATATAACGGCAAGATTAGCGGGGTTCATGCCGCTTTACGGCGACGAAACCGTTGTTTCATATATGAGAAGCGCCGATGACGTCATCCTGATAATCTCCATTTCCAGTCCCTGGCTGGATAGTTATACGGGTAAGACCCGCAACGACACACAGATTATGATTACAAAATCTAACTGATATCGAAAGGGAGTAGCTATGTACCTTAAAAGATTTCTGACGGTCACAGCGCTGATACTTCCTCTCTTCCTATTATCCCTGCCGGCGGTAGCGCAGGAGGAAGAAGGGGAGGAAGAAGCCGTCACGGAAGAAACGGTCACAGAAGAAACGGAAGAAGCAGCCGAGGAACCGCAACTTAAAGACACGCCGTACTTTTCCGGAATGCCGAAGTATAAGATCATTGACACCGGTGACCGGGAGTTTGACGAGTACCATTTTTACAACGGCAATGACTGCACCACCATTGAAGGCCGAAAAATGTTCCGGTCGTATATGATGGGTGAGGAGAGTGAACAGGCGAGCGAATTACAGATTATTCGCAACTACGAAAGCGCCATCCGGAATATGGGCGGAACGGTCATCTTTGACGGCATCTGCGAGGGCGCCAACTGCGCCATAAACTGCGGCTACCGCATGCTGACCGGCAAGGTTCTTAAAGGCGATAATGAACTCTGGGTCGAAATCGTGACCTTCAATGACGGCTTTGAATATTATTTGACTCTTATTGTCAAGGAAGCGATGAAACAGGATGTCACCGCCAGCGGAATGTTTGAGGCTCTCAACCGTGACGGAAAAGTGACTTTATATATCAACTTCGATTTCGGGAAAGCGACTATTCGCCCTGACTCCAGACCAATCATAGAGCAGATAGTCCAGATGATGAAGACCAACCCGGAACTTATGCTTGGTGTTGAAGGGCATACCGATAATGTTGGCGATTCCGCCGCCAATATTCTTCTTTCGGAAAACCGGGCGAAAGCAGTCAAGGAGGCGATTGTTGCTGAGAAAATCGACGAAGCTCGACTCTCCACGGTCGGATATGGCGAGGACAAACCGGTTGCCGATAATGGCACGGAGGAAGGACGCGCCAAAAACCGGAGAGTAGAACTGGTCAAAACCGGCAAGGCAACATCCGGCGCTACTGCCGTCAAAAAGAACGAAACGCAATTCGATGTGGAGATTTATCCCGGGGCGAAACTTGATGCCGCTCAAACCAAATACGCCAGGGAAGTGATGGGGCAAGAGATTTATTGTTACAGAACCGGCGACAATATAAAAGAAGTTGTAACCTTTTATCAGAAACAGACTACTCTTTCGGTCCTTGGTGAGGATGAAACCAGCGCCCTCTTCGGTTTGGATGCAGATGGCAACTCGGTGAGAATCGCTGTCGCCAACCCCTGGCTCGACCCGCAAACCGGAGAATCTCATACCGACACCATGATTCAAATTCTGAAAGTTGAGTAAGGTATTCTCTTGCGGCGCGGGCTTCGCGCAATGACATTGATACCGGCTTGCGCCTTAAATTGAAATATAGGCGGAAAGGAATTCATCACCTACTTTGGCATTGACGAAAAGGCGCAATGCCGTATATTAGTTCCATAATTCTATCAACCGACCCATCCCTTTGCATTTATCAGGACGTGAAAGAACTCCGACCGTTTGTCATCGAAATTGCGCGACTGATTCGCCGTCTCTGTGACGGCACAATATCAAGTCATGACCTCAATCGTCTTATCCAGATGGGCGCTTATATGGTCGCTACTCGAGCAGGGTGCCTGGAGTACCGTCTCCGCGCCGCCGTCAAATCGGCCGATTGCACCCCGGAGGAGATGGCGCTAACCCTGCTTGGAAACATCTTTTCAGATAAAGACCGAGAACGATATTTCCGCAAATCGGTATGCTGGGCAACAGAGCTGCCCGATGCCGAGCTCTTCCTGGTGTATGAAAGGGTCATTTATCGTGAAGCCTTGCAGCAACTCTTCCATCGCTGGGCTGAGCATAACCCGGTAATACCGAAACTTCATCGCAACTATTATGTGACATTAAGAAGGGACAAACGGTTCCGTCGTTTTCCGGATGATGCCCCTCGCTGGATAGTACTGTCGGACATCAGTAATCTGCGCGAAGGAACTCCCCTGTGCAGCCGCGACGAATTGAATAACATTCTTCATCGTATCCCGACCTATAAGAAAAGCCTGGGAGACATTATTGAGGCGCTGTTAGAAGAGGTCAATATAATCGGCTCACGCTCACCGGTAGTGTCGATTGAAGAACTGTTTGACTTGCTCGCGGAGTATTTCAAGGAACAGTTAGAACAGCCTCCACCCGTACCTGTGGTAAACCCCCATCACAAGATAGATGCGAACCAGGCTTGCCTTGCGGCGCTGGAGGATGTCAAGGAGATTATTGATGACTGGGTGTCGAAAGGGATGCTGTCCGAGCCGCTGGCTGAGGTTTTTCAAAAAGCCCTGCTCAATTTGACCGACGACCTCGTATCTTATTACGATACAATGTATTATTGGCAGTATTTAGAGCCTTATATTAAAGGCGGGGTGAGCGGCAATGTCTATCGCGAAGAGTACCGCCAATTCGACACCCTGGCATATCATGCCCGGCAGCGTTTTAATGATTATTTTAGAAAAAAGTATGGGAATTGACGGCATTTATTTCCCTGTGCCACTAATAGGAATTGTAGACGGGGAAGGGATGCGTATTTTGGGATAGCAGTTATGTTAGGTTGTCTGCGTATTGGTAAGATACGTCATATATTGCCCGAAGGAGGAGTATGACTTCAGTCCCGTGTCCCGGGGCTAATGAATGGGACCTGTTTATACTGGGATCGGATTCGATAGAGCGCGCCGCGCTGGAGCGACACCTGGAGAGCTGTCATCTTTGCCGTTTTCTGGTGGAGAAAAGACGGGAGGAACTGCAACATTATTCCCGCCGCTGGTCGCAACCGGATTCGCCCCGCCTTTTCTATCTCTATCAGTGGCGCGGCGCTCTGCTGACTGAGGTCGGAATGCCGGCGATTGCCGCCGAAGGGCTGAAACTGGAGGTCGGCTCCGAATCGACTACTTTGCTTTCCACTGACCAGCGCATCATGCTGAAAGCGGTGCGCGATTCCCATACCCGCGAGGTCTGGCTATATCTCATATCTGATGACCCTTCGCTCTATCAAAACGTCCTGGTGAGCCCTTTTGGCGGAAGTGAATGTATGACCGATGAGAAAGGGCGGGTCAACCTCGGTCGAATCCCCTGGCCTGATTCGGAGAAACTCACCGCTGAAGTCCGCGTTGCCCGCGCCCGTTTTTGCCTTGTTCCTTTCAAAGATATTCCACAACCGGAAGGGACAATTATTCTATCCAGCCCGGATGGCGACCAGGTCAGAATATCACTCCAGGACACCGGCGCCGGCAAGGCGCTGCGACTTGAAATTATGCCGAAAGAAACCGGCGTTCCGGCCGCTCCCCTGAAAATTGCTGTCCGCGAAAAGGGCTCCAGGGAACTTGTGATGATTAAATCGGACCTGACCGACCAACTGGAATTGCCCCGAATAGACAGCCGCGATACTATCGAAATCTACCTCTTCACCTGAGGCTATGCCCAATTTCCTGCAAATTGAATCCGAGAGCGAACGTCTGCGTCAGGCGTTGCGGCTGGCGCCGTCGCCGGAACTGGAAACTGTTTGCATTTTGAAGTTCTTTTCCGGTTTGAAAGATGAACTCCCCGAACTTGTCGAACCGTACTTTAAGGAATTTATTCCGAAACTGACCGTCGCCTCACAGAAAGCCGACCCGCGTGAATTTCTTCCGGCTGATGCCGTGCAGCTTTCAGGACTGCTGGAGTTTCTCGGCGGGCTTCCTGCCGGAATCTGCTCCGGCGATGACCTGGAGCATCTGCAGACTTTGCATCGGAAGATTTCTGATTACTTGCGCGCCGTGCATAATGGCGAATTAATCGCGGAATCAGATGAAAAAGGAAACGGAGTATCTCTTAAAGCCCTGTTTGTTGAGCATTTCCCGGAACTCGGTCTTGACCCCAGAGGGAGAATCCTGACACTCCGGGTCTCGGCCGAGAGAATATCACCCCGGAATGAGACTGATGATGTCGATATCCGCAATCCCCTTCTCAAATCAAACGACTCTTTTCTGAAACAGGCGCGCGATTCGGCGGCGGCGGCCCGAAAATATCTGGAGCAGAGCCATAATCTGCCGTCGCGACGTCGCTATCGGATAAACTTTCATGTGGACCATACCGGCGCCCGTTTTACCGGCGATTCGCTCGGGGTCGCCTTCGCTGTCGGAGCCGTGGCGGCGATTGCCAGGCTTGAAGTCTTGCGGGAGAAAATCAGTGTCGCCCCCGACGCCGTCTTTTCGGGAGCGTTATCTGCCGAGGGTAAAATCCTGCCGATTGACGCCCAGGGGCTGAAATTGAAAATCTTCCGCGCCTTCCATTCCGGCTTGAAATATCTGGTAATACCGCGGGAGCATATCGATGACTGCTGGGGCTATCTCAAAGAGCTGGAGTCGCCTTATCCCCGCCGCAAACTGGAGTTGTACGGGGTGGAGGAACTGCCGAGCGTGCTCTCCGACCCCCGCTTTGTGACCAGAAGCAAAGTCAGCCCGGTGGCGTATCGGGCGCGGAAAACAGTTCAAACGGTCCGCAATCCGAAGTTCGAGATTCCCATGTTAGTGGTGATGTTGTCGCTTCTTGCCTTTTTCTCCGTGAAGTTATTCACTCCCATTGAAAACGACAACCCGGTGAGGTTCCATGTCGACACCGATAACAAAGCCATTGAATTCTTCAACTCCGGCGATACATTGCTCTGGACGCTGGAGTTTCCCTGGACTATCCCTGCCGACCATGTTCAGGCGTCAAATATGATTTTGTATGATCTGGATGACGATGGCAGAAATGAGGTCTTGATTCTACCGGAAGCATTGGAGCGCACTCCCGAATATGCCTGCTTTTTCTGCTACTCTTTTGACGGTGAATTGCTTTTCAAGCGGTCCTGTATGATTCCGAATGAATATATCGTTGATACTCCATATACTGTTGACGCCGAGCATATTAGGGTATTTGAATTTGACGATGAAAAAATCATTGTTACCACAGTATGCACCCAGACACCGGCCGGTTCCCATGCTACCTTCTGGACGGTTTATGGCGATTCACTCGGCTGGTACATAAATGCCGGCGCCAGCTGGCCCTGTTTCGCCGACGATTTCGACTCTGACGGCGACTTGGAGGTCTTCTTTCTCAGCTACAATAACCCGATGGGCTGTGCCGCTCTTGCGGTAATTGACCCCGATTCGGCGTGGGGCTGCTCGCCTCCATACACAAAGAACGAATTTCGAGACCGTTCATGGCTTAAACGCGGTACGCAGTTGGCATATGTTCTTTTCCCGCAGACTGATCTCAGCAAAGCTTTCTCGGCCCTTCCCTATAATCAGCCAGGAGGCGCCGGAATCTGGAAAACCGACAACGGTTATGCCGTGAATATTAGAGAGCATGGTGATGCCAAATATGGCGCCTACGATATTTTGTACCCTTTGGATGCCCGACTCCGGGTCGTCCAGCCGGTTCTCAATGACCCCTTTCGGAAACTCCGTGATAGAGGGGTAAGTGAAGGACAGTTGCCTAATATTCCGTATGAGCGATATGTCGCGCATCTTCTTGACACCGTCACCTACTGGACCGATTCTGGCTGGGTAACCGAGGGGCAGCTTCGGGCGGCCGAAAATCTGAAAAAATCTTCAAAAATCTCAAAATAACCTCCGGCAGAGTTCTCTGTCTGCCACTATGTCTCTATTAGGATTTAGGAATAGTTCAGGCTGTCGCAGCTTCAAAATGCTGTGACTGCAAGTGATGTTTCATTCTGGAAGAGGCTTCCGAAAGGCAAGCTCATTAGGTTAGATCGAATTATTAGAAAATACATAATCTGTCGCTATTGGAGGTATTATGAACGTAGAAATGTCATGGAGAGGAGCCCTGTTGGTATTGCCTCTGTCATTTGTGATGTTAATTCATCCTGGAACATATGCACAATTATCATTTTGTGATGGGTTTGAGAATGACTGGAGTTCCAATTGGACCAACACTGAAGGTGGAGTCGTCGTTGCAACCACTCCAGTACATTCTGGAGCGAAGAGTATTGGCCTGTCTAGAGAAGCACAATTCTTTTGCTGGGGAAAGATTTATCGCAATGATTTTTCAGCCATATATGGAGAATATAGTGTGTGGGCAAATCATCAGACTGGCTCCACGGATAACGAATTTGCCATCCAGGTACCTATCGGCATGACAGATGGCGGCTACAGAGTACGATTTGTACCGGGGACTACATTTATTCTCCAGAAGGGTATCACCCCAGTCAGCTCCATACCTGTCATACTTCAATCGTATCAATGGTTTCAGGTTTTCATAAGAAGAGAGGCACCCAATATCATCACATATGGCTACAGAATGCCAGACGGAAGCGGAGACTCCCTGAATTATCTCGACCCTTCTCCAATTATGGCACCCGGTACAATCGTACTACAATCCTGTGAGGATGGCAATTTTACCTACTTTGATGATGTCTGTTTTGAAGCACTTTCCACAGATACTAGCATTGAATTCAGTTTAGACAGCCTTAATTTTTCAAGGCCTGCAGGACACGATTACGACACTACCATTTACTTGAAGAATAATTCCGATTTTCCAATTGACTGTTACCTGGAGCACACGCCGTTCATACCGTATTCTGTCGACTGTAGTTACAGTGAAATTTGTACTGTTCCAGCACATGATTCGATACCAGTTACTTTTGTGGCTTATACTGAAGGCCTGTGCTATCCTCCTGTGGGTGCTGTTGATACCATAACCGTGATGTTGCTAGTGGAGGGAGTCGCGCGCGACCTGCTTCAGGTCATTGAAACGGTCACTCTGAATCAACCGCCCTGCAAAACTAGAATAATCCCCATTAATCAAAGTGATTCAGTACATATCGGATCACTTCTCTCAATGGACTTTGAAGTTGATTGTCCGCATGGATTAGCGGAGGATTGTTTTCAGCGGCTAGACCTTTCATATTCAATCGACAACATGTCCTCTTGGGTTCCGATCGATAGCAACATAATTATAAATAGTTACGATTGGATGGTCCCGAACATACTCGGATGCACTTTCTATCTGAGAATAGAAGGTACTGATTGGTATATGGTTCCGGTGCTCGATTCAACTGGTCCATTCAGTGTTTACTATCTTTGTGGCGACGCGAATGCAAACTGCATTGTCAATATCCTCGATGTGACCTATCTCATTTCTTATCTCTATAAAGGTGGACCGGCGCCTATTCCATTGGAATCGGGTGACGCAAATGGTAACGGCACTGTTAATATTTTAGACGTGACTTATCTGTTGGCTTATTTATATAAAGATGGTAATGCTCCTATTTGTCCTCCATGGATAGGCCCTTACTGATACAATATAGAGATCGGACTTCTATTTGTGGTGAGCATGATTGGAATCAGCAGTTACACATTATGACATAATTTGTACTCAGCGCTCTCAAGTTCGGCGCCGTCACATCCGCCGCTCCGCAATTTTAAGGGGAGGCCAGCCCGGCTCAGCGGGCTGAACGTCCAAACCCGGCGGAGTCCGTGCTCTCTCCGCCGGGCTTTTTCATTTCATCATTACAAGTACTCCACTCCCGCAACTCTATCTTCGCTTCCGGTACTTCATCTGGAAAAGTAGATTCCAAACGTCATACACCCATTATTATCTATTGACTTAACTGCCGATAATGGTATCTATATCGGCAGAGAAATCCAATATGGCCGTTCACAAAACCGACATCGAACTCTGGGAGGAGATTCTCCATAATCGTCCCGAGTCCTGGAAAGAATTGGTAAGCCGTTATCAACGATTGGTTTACGCCGTCGCCACCCGCTCCGGGCTGTCGCTTGCCGATGCCGCCGATTGTTTCCAGCAAACCTGGGTGCTTCTTTACCAGAATCGCCGCAAACTAAAAGACCCCTCCCGTATTTCCGCCTGGCTGGTTACCACCGCCAAGCGCGAGGCGATGCGGCTGAGCCGTCTTGCCGAAAAAGACTCCGGCGGTGATGTCAATCCCGAGGAACCGGACCCGTCACCGCTACCTGACGTCGCCTTAGAGCGTCTCGAATGCCAGATACATCTTGAACTCGCCCTCAAGCAGATTGACCCCCGTTGCCGCAGAATCCTCGAAGAGTTTTTTTACGCTGCGGAAGAGGAGTCATATGAAGAAATCGCCCGGAAACTGGGGCTTGCCCCCAACAGTTTAGGACCCATCCGAAGGCGATGTTTGGAGAAATTAAAAGAGATTCTTATCAGCAACGGATATCTAAGAGAACGAAAAACCGATTGAACCACTCTGTATTATGAGACCGGTGAAGAAACATATGAAAGATATGCACTTTACAAGAGAAGAGTTGATAGAAATGGCGCGGGATAAAGATAAAAAACGGCCCCGGCACCTTAAAGATTGCCCGGAATGCCGTCAGGAACTGGAACTGCTGAAAGCCTTTCCGCTTGCGGGTCAACTGCCGCTTCCTGATGCCCCTACAGGATGGATTGAAAAAGCGGTGGCGCTCGGCAAGAGGACAGGGGTTCTTGGAACGCTCAAGACTCTGGTGGCAGAGTTGACCTTTGATTCCTGGAAAATTCCTCAGCCGGTGGGAGTTCGAGGAGAATCTCTTCTGGACCAGCGGCGCCTTCGCTTTGAAGCCGAGAACATTAATATTGATATTCGTGCGGAGCATACTGATGAGGGCTGGGTATTTATCGGCCAGGTCAGCGGAGCCGAAATGGGCGAGGCCGACCTGAATGTAGGGAAGAAAACCGTTCATCCCGACCGTCACGGTTTTTATCAATGGTCGAGCAAGACTCCACCCGGGGCTCTCTCTCTGCAGGCGGGCGAGAAATCTATCAAACTGCCCAAAATCAAATGGACGAAGAGCAATCCCAGATAGCGGCGCGGCTGTTTCTTCGGACTGGAGAAGCGGTCGACATTTCTGAGCTGGAATTAGCGCGGGGCTGCGAGAATTTAATTCAGAAAGCCTCACGGACCTCTCTTAATGAGGCTCTCAAACTGGCGCGCCGATTTGCCGCTGTCTCCCGTCATCATTCACCCGAGATGCGGCTGACTGCCGCCCGGGCGGTGGGACGACTCTCTCATATGAGCGGTCGCCATCGTGATGCCCGGCGCGCCTATCTTAGCGCTCGCCGCCTTTCCGAAAGATCACCCCTTGTCCGTGCCCGGATTGACCGGGCGCTTGCTGATGTATATCTCTATCTGGGCGACTATGACAAAGCGAAACAATCGGCCCGCCGGGCTATGGCCGCATTCAAAGCTTTAAAAGCGGATAATGACTGGATTCAGGCAAGAGTAAACTACGCCAATATACTCCATCGTCAGGACCGGCATCGCGAAGCGGAAAAAATCTATCACCAGGCGGCAGACTATTTTGACGCAAGCGGCAACCGCCTGGCGCTGGCGAGATGTTACTATAACCGCGCCAATGTCCTTCTCCAGTTATTCGATATCGCCGCCGCCGAAAGGCTCTACCGGGATTCGGAGAAGATTTATGCTGAAGCCGGCTGCACGCTTGATGCTAACGATGCCCGTTATGGCCTGGCTTGGTTGTGGATGCTGACCGGTAAATTCCATCAGGCCCTCCTGCAACTTGCCGCCTGCGAAAAAATATATCGTGACGGGGGAGACCATCGGGGAGAGGCCCTCTGCGCCCTGGACCGGGCTGAAGTTTATCTGGGTCTGGGGCTGAATCATGATGCCTTCGATATCTCCGCCCTTGCCGAAAAGAGATTCGCCGTTCTCGGTCTGCAATATGAACGGAGCAAAGCCTCGCTCTTTCGGGCGCAGGCGGCGCTTAGAATTGGGCGGAAAACCGAAGCCGAAAAAGCTGTTGTCCAGGCGCTAAAAGGATTTTCCCGAGAGAAAAACGGGGGGTTTCTCGGTGTCAGCCAACTGACAGCGGCGGATTTGGTTCGCGCCAAATCCGATTCTTCAAAGAGAACCAGATATCTTAACGCCGCCCGCAAGCAGTTCTCGCGAGCACAGCTTCCCCTCTGGGAAGCAATCTGCGACCTGCGGCTCAGCTATGAAAAATCATTATCCAGTGTGGCGGTGAAACGTCTCAAACGGAATCGCGCTCTGCGGGAGATGCCCCATCTGTCTATTGCCTGGCAGACCCGCCTGGGTGAACTGAAACAGGCGCAAGGGGACCTTGCCGCCGCGCGAAATCACTGGGAAACCGCGGCCGAAACCCTTGACCTGCTTCGCGCCCAGCTTCCCCCTCTCGACCTGCGCTCCGCTTTTGCCCGCGCCCAGAATTCGCCGCATCGCAAACTGATTGACATGGAGCTGAAAGACAGCCCGATGCGCGCCGCGGTTTGGTCGGAGCGGTTTAAAACCGCAGGTATCTGGGCGCCGCTGATATCGGAATCCGAGAATGCCACCGATATGACAAAAATTCAAAGGAACCTCGGCTTATTGGCTCGTCAGGTCGCCGCCCTGTCTCATCAGATTTATGAAGGGAACGGGAAGCGCGGCTTTACGGCAGCGACTCATCAGGCGGCGCTTCAACATCTGCGCCGCGAAATCCGTGAGTCAATGCTTGCCTGTGAACCGGATAAAGCCGGTTCTTCCTATGCGCCGGAACAACTGGCGGCGAACTTCCGCCATGTCTCCTCCGAGCATCCGGTGGTGCAGTTTCATCTGCAGGACGATGATATTATTATATTTCTTCACCGACAGGGGACGGTAGAAACCCATCGGCTTGAAAAAGGAAGAATTCATCTGCAGGAGATTCTTTTGCGCTGGCGTTTTCTGCTTGAGTCGGAACTTCTTACAGGTTATCTGACTTCCCTGAGAAATTTTCAATCGGAGCGGTCGCTTCTTTCCGAATTAGGGGATATGCTCTGGGCGCCGCTTCGGCTGGATGAGTCCTATCATCGAATTCTGATTATACCTGAAGGGGAACTGAGCAATATCCCCTGGGCCGCTCTCTATGACAATGAGGGGTATCTTGCCGACCGCTTCAATTTTGTCATCGCCCCCAGTTTGAGGCATTATATAAATGCCCGAAAAGTATATTCAGCCTCATCCCGCTGGCATCTCTTCCAGGGGGCAGCGGCAAATATTCCCCATGTGTCTGACGAGTTAGAGTCGTTGTTGGCTCAAATCAGCGGTAACGCCGCCCTCTCGGCGCCCTGTCGCCGCAAAGATATAATTGATGCCCCGGAAGCGGCGGTCTGGCACTATTCCGGGCATGCCCAATTCTGCACCGATAATCCTTTCTATTCGTATTTGGCACTTGAGGATGGACCGCTGTTTGCGGCCGACCTTCGCGCCAAAAGATGCCGCGTCAATCTGGTTACCCTGGCCGGCTGCCGTTCCGGCGAACAGCTTGTGCTCCCCGGAGATGAAGCCACCGGTTTGGTGCGGTCACTGCTGGAAATGGGAGCCCGAAACATAATCGCTGCGCTTTGGCCACTTTCTGATGAATCTGCTTCCTTTTGGATGATTTCTTATTATAATAAATTGAGAGAGAATAACTCTATTCTTGAGTCCGCCCGCTGGGCTGCCGGCAAAGTGAGGGAACGGTTCCCTTCAGCTTATCACTGGGCAGCGTTCTCCGTATTCGGAGCGGGCGATATGGGAGGTGCCTATGACAGGTAAGTTTTCCGCCTTCAGATATTTCCTTTGTTTTCTAATCATTCTCATTGCCCCCTCGCTTTCGTCTTATGCCCAGCAGGGATTCGGAGGGTACCGTGAAGGGGAAATAATCTGTAAGATGGAGGTCGGGTATAGCATAAATATCATCAACTCCACCTACGGAACCGGGGTAAAAGGACACCAGCAACAAACTGGCTGTTTCCTGCTTTCTGTCCCCGAGGGACAGGATGCCGAAAGCCTTGCGACTGTTATCGATGCCCGTCCCGATGTCGCTTATTGTCGCCTTAATTACCTCCTGATGACTCCCGAGTCACTCCAGAGAAGCCAGCCGTTTCTTGATGTCGAAGGTATCGGTTCTATAACTCTGCAGTCGGCCGCGGTCAACCTGGAGCTCTCCGAAGCGCAAACCCTTTCCACCGGCCTGGGAGTTAAAATCGCCCATATCGACGGCGGCGTGAATTTCCTGCACCCTCTCTTTGACTCAACCGCGGCAATACTCGTTTCCCGCTGGGATTTTGTGAATAATGATTCCGATGCCTCTGACGAACCGGGCGGTACCGGTTCCGGCCATGGCACCTTTATTGCCGGTATTCTCAATCTAACTGCCCCCGGGGCAGAAATTCTGGTCTATAGAGCGCTCGATACCGGCGGTATTGGGGATGGATTCAGTCTGGCATCAGCGGTATTGATGGCTGTCGAAGATAGCTGTCGTGTCATAAATCTGAGTTTTGGCATGACGGGAATTCATAACGCCCTTGATGACGCTCTTCGATTTGCCAAATCGTCCGGCGTAAATCTTGTCGCTGCCGCCGGCAACGACTCAACCGATAGCCCGCTGGTCTTTCCGTTTCCGGCTGACCGGGGCTATTGCCTCGCTGTCGCCGCCCTTGACTCTCTCAATCTTAAAGCCGGGTTCTCCAATTTTGGCGATAAGATAGACCTCTGCGCGCCCGGGACAGCCATCTATTCGGCATACCTTGATACAGCCTATGCCTGGTGGGAAGGAACCAGCTTTGCCGCTCCGTTTGTCAGCGGCCTGGCGGCGCTTCTGATTAGCCGCAATCAGGCGCTCCTGGCGAGCGAAGTTGACACCGTCTTGAGTCAAACCGCCGTCAATATTGACTCCCTTAACATCGGTTACGAGGGACTTCTGGGTCATGGCTTAATCGACTTTCTTGCCGCCCTCGGCCAGACCGGGACCACCATTTATGGCGATGCCAACGGCGACCTGCTGGTCAATATACTGGATGCCATTTATATCATCAGCTATCTATACAAGGATGGTCCCCAGCCATATCCGCTGCAGATAGCCGATACCAACAATGACGGCAAAATCACAATTCTGGATACTACCTATCTGCTGGCATACCTGTACAAGACCGGACCGCCGCCAGCTCAATAAATTCAGAATTTCTGTTAGAGAATACTAACATTAAACCGCTGTCTGTTCAACAGCGGTTTTTTTTCGATTTCTCTCAGTTTTTTTGAACGACAGCGAGACTCCCGCTGCTCTGTTTATCAAGCGTTAAAATGGAATAAAAATTGGTATTGACTGACATTCTGACAGAAGGGTTAGCGTGTCGGGGGCGGGGTGAAAAGAGTTCTCCCCGCCTCTTACTTTTAGGGAAAGGAGGTAAGCATAGAGCTACTTTTAGGTCAGTTTGAGTAATTTTTTACCCCCAAACTTCGTTCGTTTCATCGGAGGATGACTTATGAAGCAACTTCTACTGTTGCTGGTCCTTACTCTGCTTCTATCCCTCACAGCCGCGGCTGAGAAGCAGATTTATGTCCCGTTTGAAGAGACATCAGATGAGGTTCTCTACGTCCCCGACCAGTTCGTGGTTAAATTCCGCAGCATTACCGGCAACCATATTCCTCTCGCCGCCAAGGGAGAAGTGATGACCGGCATTCCCTCTGTCGACCAGCTGTCGCGTCGCTTTGGCGTGGTGGCAATCGAGGAGGAATTTCCCGGCGCCGTTGCCAAATCAGGATATCCCGACCTGACCGGATACCGCATCATCACCTATCGAGGCTCTCAGTCGCTGGAAGAGGTAATCAGCGCTTATGCCGCCGACCCCAATGTTGAGAGCGCCGAGCCGATAGCGATGCATCCGGTCTATGACCTGGTTCCCAATGATTACTATTTTGCCGGGCAGGCCGACCCCTGGAACCAGTATGGGCTCTCCAATGCCGCCGACCATGATATGGATGCCCCCTGCGCCTGGCAAATTAACGCCGGCAGCACAAATACGGTGGTGGCTGTCCTTGACGGCGGAGTCCGCTATTATCATAAAGATCTGGGCGGCGCCTCCTGGCCCACTACCAGCGGCAATATCTGGAAAAATCTGGATGAAATTAACGGCAACGGAATTGATGATGACGGCAACGGCTTTGTGGATGACTGGATTGGCTGGGATTTCGTTACCGGCGTGACCCGTTGCAAGAAAGGTGAAGACTGCACTACGGCCGACAATGACCCGCGGGATTTTGGCGGTCATGGCACCCATTGCGCCGGCATAGTCGGAGCGATGACCAATAACGCTATCGGCGTTGCCGGAACCGCCGGAGGATGGGGAAATGGTACCTCCACTTCGGTCGGAAACGGCGTGAAAATCATGTGCCTCAGGATAGGTTGGACCGCCACCAGCGGTATGGGCTATGTCCGGATGGATTTTGCGGCGCAGGCGTTCTATTATGCCGCCAATAACGGCGCCCATGTCGCCAGCTGCAGCTGGGGTTCCTCCAATACCAGCGGTCTGGGCGCCGCCGTGGACTATGCCATAGCGCATGGCGTGACCGTTGTTCATGCCGCCGGCAACAGCAATAACAGCACCGCCGATTATCTCGGAACGCGCACCGATGTCATCAATGTCGCCGCCACCGACAAGAACGACCTCAAAGCCTCCTTCTCCAGTTACGGCACCTGGGTTGATGTTTCTGCCGCCGGCGTGGACATCGTGAGCACCTATCACAATTCCGCCGACCCGACTCCCGACTATTTTGCGGTCATGAGCGGCACCTCCATGGCAACACCATATGTCGCCGGGCTGGCCGGATTGGTGAAATCGCAGTACCCGTCTTATGGCTGGGCCGACGTCTATAATCGCATTAAGACTACCACCGACAACATTGATGCCCTCAATCCGAGCTACGCGGGGTTGCTTGGCACCGGGCGTATCAATGCCTGCCGTGCCCTGGGCGGAACCCCCGCTCCCAAGGAAACCAGTGAAATGCCGCTTCTACCGGCGGAGTTCCATCTCTACCAGAATTACCCTAATCCCTTCAACCTTGGAACCACCATCAGCTTCTATCTGCCGGAAAAAAGCAAGGTCAATATCACCATTTATAATATCCTCGGCGCCACAGTCAAAACCCTCCTCGCCGATGAACTGGAAGCCGGCTCCCATGCCATTACCTGGGACGGCACCAATGTCAGAGGGGATGTTGTGGCTACCGGTACCTATATCTACCGGATGACCACCGATAACGGCGCCATGTCCCGTAAAATGACGCTACTCAAATAGTACCTCAGGGATAGCAGTCACAATGACCGCCGGATTGAACACCCGGCGGTCTTTTTTTCACCCTGAACAGCCCGATAACGAGGATAAAAATATCTAATTTCGACCCTTCCGGGCTGAACGAAAACGGTTCTCTTCTTCTCTGTATGACAGAGACGGAAAAGAGACTTCTAACAAGAAATGAAGGAGGTTTTAAATGAAGAAAGTCCTTGCCATCCTTATCGCAACCTTTCTTGTTGGGTCGTTTATCGCTCTTATCGGATGCTCTAACCAGAACTCATCCAATCCGCTGGCGGTATCCTCCCAGGGATATGGGACATTACCCAGCGCCGATGCCGTGACTGGCGATTCCACCGGCTTTGCGGCACGCGTCATGACCACTGACCAGAACAGCCGGATGCTGACCTTTTATGAAAAGCCGGAGACGGTTATAGCGCTGCAGAACTGCGAAATCGTGCGCCTGAATAATGTCAATGATTCCCCCATACCGTTCTCGGACATAAAGCCGGGTGACTCTGTTCATGTTTCCGGCGTCAAGCAGCAGAATAATTATATCTATGCTCATCGCATCAGGGTTCATTGCGACACCTGCCCCGGAAACTACGATATCGCCTTCCGCGATACTATCATCACCATCGACTATAATGCCGGCTCCTTCACGGTGGTCGGCCGCAATGAAACCATCATCACCGATGAAAACACAGTCATCTGGGGAGTTATTCCGAACAACATCGACAATGAAGGGCATATCGGTGACGGCGATAACTCCGGCTCTACTTCCAAAATGATTTGGAACCGGGCCGGCTCCAGCAACGATACCGTCTATACTTTTGCCGACCTGAGCCTCGGAGATATCGTCGAAGTCAAAGCCAAAATCATCGACGAGAATACGCTTCTGGCGGTAAAAATCAAGATCGCCTCCAATTACAGCTACGACTATAGCCGCTGCGAGAATTTTGAGGCGACATTGGCTTCGGTCGATGTTGATGCCAAAATAGTTACTTTCGAGGGGCTGTCATGGATTGGCTTGGTATGCAAAGGCACATTGCTGACTGACGCCACCGGCGGAACCTTGACTCTGGCTGATTTCTCCGCCGGCGACCTCGTGGCAGTCTAGGGAATCCCTTACAGCGGCGATACCCTTAAAGTCTGCGAAATGCATATGGTTGAATAACTTCGCTGTCGGCAAATCTCTCAAAGTCCTCTTAAACAGGAGAGGTTGCGAAAAGCGGGCGGGTCGTAATGACTCGTCCGTTTTATTTTACTGTCTCCCGACATCAAGACCCTTCTTCCTTTTGCACTCCAACAGAAAATCGGCCGATGACAATTTTCCCTGACATCAGATGTCAGTCTCCCAACCTATTAATAAATTTAGAGATAAGCGGCAACCTGAAACATGTCAATTGAACTCAAGAATGAAAACCCGAATTGAAACCTTACCAAGGAGGATTTATGGCAGGAGAAGGGCTTTTCAACGAACGGGCCAGTGTCAAAGGGAAAACCTATTTCTTCGATGTCAAGCAGGCGGCAAATGGAAACAAGTACCTGATGATAACAGAATCGAAGAAGGTTCAGGATGGCACGTACCAGCGGGCCCGAGTGATAGTATTTGAGGATGCTTTT
>JBFMEF010000114.1 GCA_040753495.1 Candidatus Zixiibacteriota bacterium | reverse complement strand
AGCATTTCAGCTATGCCCGTCTCAATTCCGGAAAAATCAGCCTTGAGTACCTCTAATCTATGATAATAATCCGCTCGATTCGCCAGATGCAAAAGCACTGCCGCTTCCTTGCCGCTAAAGGGAAAAGCCTGGCGCTGGTGCCGACAATGGGATTTTTGCATGACGGGCATCTCGCACTCATCAGGCGAGCCAGAAAACAGTCCGACCGGGTCATAACCAGCATTTTTGTCAATCCGACCCAGTTCGCCGCCGATGAAGATTTCTCGCGCTATCCCCGAGATGAAAAATCTGACCTCGCCAAAATCAAAGGCGCCGGCGGCGATATCGTTTTTATTCCGAAGGCGAAAGATATCTACCACGAAAATTTTCAAACCTTTGTCGACGTTCAAAAGCTGACCAGGACATTAGAAGGAAAGGCCCGGCCCGGTCACTTTCTGGGGGTTGCCACAATCGTCGCCAAGCTTTTCAACATAACGCGCCCTGATGTCGCCATATTCGGCATGAAAGACTTTCAGCAGGTCGTGGTGCTGAAACAGATGACCGCTGACCTGAATTATCCGATAAGATTTGTTGTCGCCCCGACCGTGCGCGAGAAAGATGGTCTGGCTATGTCATCCCGCAACAGTTACTTCTCGCCGCAGCAGCGTCAAGATGCAGTCTGTCTATATCGGGCATTGCTGCGGGCAAAGGCGCTGGTTGCAGAGAATGTATTAGACCCTGATATCCTCCGCGCCGAGATGGAACTGGTCATCAAGTCTATCTGCCCCACGGCCGAAATCGACTACATTGCCTTCACAGATCTCGAAACGCTGGAGCCGCTAAACCCGATTCGAAAAAACTGCGTTTGCTCGCTGGCGGTGCGGCTCTATAACGTTCGTCTTATCGACAATATGAAACTGTTGTAACCTGCGTGAAATAAGGCGCAAAGGAAAGTTTAAACTTGCTGAGTCTGTCACTCCCGCTTGCCGAGGTGACCTCGCAGATGCCTGCCCCGCTTTTTCGCCTGGAGCGCCTGCCGTTGTTGATATTCGCCTTTCTCTTCGCTGCCGTAATAGTCCTTTATATCCGCTGGGCAAAGAAGGGAGAAGCGCTTTTCATTCGCAAGATCGCCGGTCTTGAGGCAATCGAAGAAGCAGTAGGCCGCGCCACCGAGATGGGCAAGCCGGTTCTCTTTGTCCCCGGCATTCAAGAACTCGATGACATGCAGACCATTGCCGCCGTCTCCATTCTCGGAAGGGTTGCCCGCATCACCGCTCAGTACGAAACACAAATCATTGTACCCGTCAATTATCCGCTGGTTCTTGCCGCCAGCCAGGAAGTAATCGAGCAGGCGTACAAAGAAGCCGGGCATGAGGATGCCGTCAACCGGGATGCCGTTCGCTATGTGGCGGGAGAGCAGATGGCCCTCGCCGCCGCTATAAATGGCATTATCACTCGTGAGCGACCCGCCGCCAACATCCTGATGGGGGCATTTTTTGCCGAATCGCTCCTTATCGCCGAGACCGGATATGCCGCCGGTTCTATTCAGATTGCCGGCACCGCTGAGCCGGAGCAATTACCTTTCTTTATTGCCTCCTGCGACTACACTCTGATGGGCGAAGAGCTCTATGCGGCATCCAGCTATCTCAGTCGCGAACCGGTCCTGCTCGGCGGGCTGAAAGGGCAGGACTTTATGAAGATGGTTCTTGTTTTTTTGATTGTAATCGGGACAGTTCTGATGACTATCGGCGCCGGAAATTGGCTCCGTTCACTTTTGATGGCGGAATGACACCGGCGCAATTATTGTCCAATTTCAGGATTAAAATTGACTTAAATGACAAAATCGGTATCTTGACCCCGTGATAATCGCAACATCGCACAAAATCTTCGCCATAATTATGCTTCTGTCCCCCTCACTGGCGCTTGCCGGGGAGCCCGATTCGTTATTCCGCACTAACCGCACCCCTATTCTTTTCTTTGCCGCGCTCTTCTCCATCGTTATTCTTCTCTACACCCGCTGGGCAAAGCAGGGGAAGCCGCTCTTTATCCGCAAAATCGCCGGGCTGGACGCCGTGGAAGAAGCGGTCGGACGCGCCACCGAGATGGGCAAGCCGGTGCTGTATATCCCGGGAATCTCAGAGATTGATGAAATTGAAACTATCGCCGGAATCGCTATTCTGGGGCGGGTAGCCCGGATTACCGCGCAGTATGAAACGCCTCTCATTGTACCGGTGCGATACCCGATGGTACTTGCCGCCGGACAGGAAGTCGTGGAGCAGGCTTATACTGAAATGGGCAAGAAAGACAGTTATAATAAAGATATTGTCCGGTATGTCGCCGGTGAGCAATTCGCCTTCACGGCAACCGTAAACGGCATTATGATGCGCGACCGCCCCGCCGCCAATATATATATGGGTGGGTTTTTCGCCGAGTCGCTGCTGCTTGCCGAGACCGGCAATGCCGCCGGCTCAATTCAGATTGCCGGAACCGCCCGCCCCGAGCAACTCCCTTTCTTTATCGCCGCCTGCGACTACACTCTCATGGGTGAAGAGCTCTACGCGGCCTCCAGTTATCTCAGCCATGAGCCGATTCTTCTGGGCGGACTCAAAGGACAGGATTTTATCAAGATGATTCTTGTCGTCTGCATTATTGCCGGTTGCCTCCTGGCAACGGTCGAGTCCGGAGACTGGTTCAAAAACATTTTCAAGGCAGAATAATTAGATGCGCACAACCGTTCCCGTCGTAATCGCCTTCTTATCCGGAATGATAATGGTAGTCGGATTCTTTTTCAATCCGGAGCGGTCATTTCTGGGACGGGTCGAGGAAGAAGTCCTGCAATGGGTCACCATCGTCGGCGGCTTCACCCTATTGCTGGGAGTGGTCTCTATTGTCCGCGTCAATTCCAAAGTGGTGAAGCAGAAGAAAGCAGGCTGGATTTTCAACCTTGCCACTCTGATTTCGGTTTTTGCCATGGCTATTCCATCTATGCTGCCGGTGACCAAGACTTCCAATCTGGGAAGCGTCATCTACAGTATCTTCCCCGAAAGCTGGGGGAGACTCTTCGGCACCGGCACCGGCTCCATCTATGACTGGCTTTTCAATTATCTTGATGCCCCGATGATGGCAACCATGTTCGCCATGCTCGCCTTTTATATTGCATCTGCCGCCTACCGGGCTTTTCGAGCGCGGAATGCCGAGGCTACCCTGCTTCTCGTGACGGCTGTCCTTGTGATGCTCTGGCGAATTCCGATGGGCGAAGCCTTCCTTCGTCTCTTTAGCGACAATATTCCCGGATATATTAATAGCTACATAATGAACGGCGTCAATGTCGCCGTCCAGCGCGGCATCATTATCGGCGCCGCTTTAGGAGCGGCATCAATGTCGCTGCGTATCATGCTCGGCATCGAGCGCACCTATATGGGAAAGGGTTGATATGAATTTCTGGGAAAAACTCTCCCATATCGACCGTCGCTGGATTTATCTGCTGGTTGCCATTGCCGTCACTTTCCCGATGCTGGTGGTAATAAAATTCCCGGTGGAGCTATCGCCCGAAGCCCAAAAATTATATGATGCCGTGGAAGCCCTGCCGGACAGCTCCGCGGTTTTCCTCACTTTTGACTATTACCCGTCCACTCTTGCCGAGACGGAACCGATGTCGGTTGCGGCACTGAAACAGATGTTCCGCAAGCATATGAAGATTATTACCATGACCACCATTCCTCTGGGGGGACCGTCCATCGCCGAACGGGTCACTCGAAAAATAGCCGAGGAGTACGGCAAAGTCTATGGTGAAGATTTTGTCAATCTGGGGTACAAGGCAAACTACGTCGCCGTGCTGAAAGGGATGGGCAGCGCCATCGAGACCATTTATCCGGCTGATAATTCCGGCACTCCTCTCAGAGAGCTTCCGCTCATGCAAAGAGTCAAAAATTACGCCGACATAAAATTCATCTATGTCGTCGCCGACAACGCCATAGTCGATTATTGGATTTCCATCGTAAATGCCCAATATGGCACTCCGGTTGGCGCCGGAGTCACCGCCGTTATGGCTCCCAAAATGTATTCCTTTGTCGAATCAGGTCAGCTGGTGGGGTTGCTGGGAGGGATGAAGGGCGCCGCCGAATATGAACGTCTGGTTAAATTTGAAGGTACCGCCACCCGGGGGATGGACGCCCAGTCGCTGGTTCATCTTCTTATCATATTTTTCGTCCTGGTCGGCAATATCAGTTTCCTGGCGATACGCCGAAGCGAAAAAGAGGCGCGGAAATGACCTTCATTGAACATTTCCAGCTCTGGCTTGGCGCATTTTTGGTATTGGCGCTCTTTTCCTTTCTCTACAAGGATAACCCCTTCTATAAACTCGCGGAGCATATCTTCGCCGGCCTCTCGGCTGGATATTATGTCGGACTGGTTTGGCAGGCGGTTATCATTCAACAACTGGTTAACCCGATGTTCAATGACGGGCACTGGTGGCTGGTATTCCCGGGAGTACTCGGCGTTCTGATGTTCGCCCGCTTCTTTGCCAAATGGTCCTGGATTAGCCGTATCTCGCTTGCCTTTGTTATGGGCAATACGGCTGGAGTCTTCTTAATTTCGCAGCTTCACGGTCTGGCTCTTCCGCAGACTGCCTCTACCATGATGTCGCTTGACCCCTCCCGCGGCTTTGGCCCCACGCTTCTGGCTCTAATTGTCGTCGTCGGCGTCATTTCGACACTCATCTACTTTTATTTCTCCAAAGAACATAAAGGTGTCCTCGGCGTTACCGCCCGGGTCGGCATCTGGTTCATTATGGTCTCGTTCGGCGCTCATTTTGGATATACCGTGATGGCGCGTATTTCTCTTCTCATCGGCCAGGTTCAATTTCTCCTCTTTGACTGGGGCAGAAGTCTCAAATCTATTTTCTAAATCTCCACTTTTCTCTACGCAGGCGACGACCGGACAAAAAACGGTTGCCTTTTCAGGGAAGTTTTCCCTATATTCTTCCCGCTAATACCATGAAAAAAGGACTTAAGATAATCGTCCCTGTAGCCGGTGAGGGGACAAGGATGCGCCCTCATACCTACACCGTGCCGAAACCGCTTCTGCCGGTCGCCGGAAAACCGGTTCTCTCTCATGTCATCGACCCCTTAACCTTCCTGGAACCGGAGGAAATGATTTTTGTCATCGGGCATCTCGGTGACCAGATTGAAGAATTCGTCAAGAAACATTATAAATTTCCGGTATCGTTCGTCCGGCAGCAGGAACTTCTCGGACTCGGATTTGCCATCTATCTTGCCCTGAAAGTGGTCAAGCCGGGTCCGCTTCTTGTGGTGCTCGGTGATACCATCGCCAAGACCGATTACAAGGAGTTCGTAAAGAGCGACCGCAATGTCATCGGCTTGAAAGCGGTGAAGGACCCGCGCCGTTTCGGCGTTGCCGTCATTGATAACGGCCGCATCATCGCCCTCGAAGAAAAGCCGCAGAATCCCAAATCCGACCTGGCGCTTATAGGTCTTTATTATTTCCCTGATTCTGAGGTTCTTAAACTTCATTTGAGTAAATTAGTCGAGATGGGCAAGAAAACCAGCGGTGAAATCCAGTTGACCGATGCCCTCGAATTCATGCTCGGGGCAGGCGAACTTTTCAAACCGTTCATTATTGACGGCTGGTACGACTGCGGCAAACGGGAAACCATTCTGGAGACCAATCGTCTGTTGCTCGAAGAGATGAACGCCTTCAATGATTATCCCGGGTCGATTATCATTCCGCCGGTGCATATTTCCCCCTCGGCAAGAATCGAGCAGTCGATTATTGGTCCCTATGTTACCGTGGCGGATGGTGCTCAGGTGCATAAATCAATCATTCGCGACTCTATTATCGGCCGCAAGTCAGTTATCGAGCATTCCCTTCTTGAGCAATCGCTGGTCGGCGAAAAAGCGGTTGTCCGCGGAAGTTTCGACCGCCTCAATATCGGAAGTTCCACAGAAATTGGATAATATCATTCTACATTTATAGAGGAGCCGTTAAATGTCAGAGGGCAACTTTCTATTTACTTCAGAATCAGTAACCGAAGGTCATCCCGATAAGGTCTGCGACCAGATTTCCGACGCCGTTCTGGACGACGTCATCCGGCAGGACAAGAACAGCCGCGTTGCCTGTGAATGCTTTGTGACCATCGGTCTGGTTGTGGTCGGCGGCGAAATCACCACTACCGGCTACGCCGATATCCCCAGGCTGGTCCGCGGCCTTATCCGCGATATCGGCTACACCGACCCTAAGTTCGGATTCCAGTTTGAAGCCTGCGGCATTCTCAATGCCATCGGCACCCAATCGCCCGATATTGCCCAGGGGGTCGATATCGGCGGCGCCGGCGACCAGGGACTGATGTCCGGTTACGCCTGCCGCGAAACCGACGAGCTGATGCCGATGCCGGTCATGCTGGCGCATAAATTGACCAAACGACTGGCCGAAGTCCGCAAAAAGAAAATCCTTGGATACCTTGGACCTGACGGCAAATCGCAGGTTACTATTGAGTATCGCAGCGGCAAACCGGTTCGGGTTGACACTGCAGTTGTTTCGGCGCAGCACACCGAAGATATCCTCGACAAGACCGGAACCAAAATCACCGACCATGCCCGTCAGGAAATCATTGAACAGGTGGTTAATCCGGTCATTCCCCGCGGAATGCTTGATTCCAAAACCAAATATTATGTCAATCCGACCGGCAAGTTTGTTATCGGGGGACCGCAGTCGGATACCGGCATGACCGGGCGGAAAATAATCGTTGATACCTATGGCGGAATGGCGAGTCACGGCGGGGGAGCTTTCTCCGGCAAAGACCCGACCAAAGTTGACCGCTCGGCGTCATATATGGCGCGCTATATCGCCAAGAACGTAGTCGCCGCCGGACTGGCCGACAAATGCACTATTCAGCTTGCTTATGCCATCGGTGTGCCGGAGCCGGTTTCGGTCATGGTTTTCACCGACCGAACCAATAAGGTTGAGGAAAGTCGCCTGGAACAGATTATCCGTAAAAACTTTGACCTCACTCCCCGCGGTATTATCAAGACCCTCGACCTCCTTCGTCCTATCTATCGCCAGACCGCCACTTACGGTCATTTTGGATGGAATCATCCTGACTATACCTGGGAGAAAACCGACAAAATCAAAGACCTTCAGAAGGACGCTTAAATGAAAAAAGCGAAATATGATATTGCTGATATCAAGCTGGCTCCGCAAGGGAAACTCCGCATCGAATGGGCCGAACGGAATATGCCGGTCTTGCGCCTGATCCGGCAGCGGTTCGCCAGAGAAAAGCCGCTTCGCGGCATCAACATGGCTTGCTGCCTCCATGTCACTACCGAAACGGCGAACCTGATGATAACACTCAAAGCCGCCGGTGCCAATGCCGCCCTCTGCGCCTCCAATCCGTTATCGACTCAGGATGATGTCGCTGCTTCGCTGGTCAAAGATTATGGCATATCGGTGTTTGCCATCAATGCCGAAGACAAGAAGACTTATTACCGTCATATCAACCAGGCTCTTGACTTCAAACCGCATATTACAATGGATGACGGCGCCGACCTGGTCTCGACCCTTCATTCGCAGCGGAAAGAACTTCTGAAATATATCATCGGCGGCACGGAAGAAACCACCACCGGCGTCATTAGGCTTAAAGCGATGGCGCAGGATGGCGCTCTGAAATATCCTATTATTGCTGTCAACGATTCCAAGACCAAGCATTTCTTCGATAACCGTTACGGCACCGGGCAATCGACCATCGATGGCATACTCCGCGCCACCAATGCCCTTATCGCTGGAGCCAAAGTGGTCATTGCCGGGTATGGCTGGTGCGGACGGGGAGTGGCAACCCGGGCGCAAGGGATGGGGGCGCAGGTGATTGTGACAGAAGTTAACCCCACCAAAGCGATCGAAGCGGTGATGGACGGCTTTGAAGTTATGCCTATGTCCGACGCGGCGCGTCTGGGCGATATCTTCATTACCCTCACCGGCGATATCAATGTCATCCGCAAAGAGCATTTCCTGAAGATGAAGGATGGCGCTATTGTCTGCAATTCGGGACATTTCAACGTTGAAATTGACCTCAAAACTTTGGAAAAGGTCAAAACACGCAAGCGCCGGATTCGTCCCTTTGTCGAAGAGTACACTCTCCGCAATGGCCGAAAAATAAACATCCTTGGTGAAGGACGATTAATTAATCTTGCCGCCGCCGAGGGGCATCCCGCGGTCGTTATGGATATGTCGTTCGCCAATCAGGCTCTTGCCGCCGAATACCTGGTGAGTAACGCCCGTAAACTTTCCCGGAAAGTCTATATCGTTCCGGAGAAACTGGACGACAGCATTGCCGCCTTGAAATTGAAATCGATGGGA
>JBFMEF010000113.1 GCA_040753495.1 Candidatus Zixiibacteriota bacterium | reverse complement strand
AAGAAACAACCGTTCAGTGATTCTATTGCAGCAAATAATAGCATTGTAATAATTAATTCTGATAACGTCCGCCTAGAGGTTCCATTGGAGTTATTTGAACTATTCAAGAGCAAAGCTATTGATTCTAATATAAATAAAATGATAAGACCATTAGATAAAGATCGCATCGATGAGGCGGAAATCTCTGCGCTTGCACCAGACGGAACAATCCTCCAAGAGAAAATAACTGTTGATGAACGACCGTATTTTGAAACGGAAGAAATTACAACAACCACGACTCAAGAGACTTGGTTGACTGTCAAACTCAATTCTTTGACCAAAACCACAAATAGTGGGTATGCCTTTTTGGGAGATGGTAGCAGAATCTTCTATCGATATGTGGGTAGTGACCCCTTGAAGCTGCATAATTTATTTCCCTATGACGGGCCCCTCAGAGTCTTCTGTATTGCACAAATGGATGAAAATCTTAAAGTCAATACATTAGATATTCTTGACCTTGAAAAATTGCAGGACAGTTTATTCGATTCACATTGAATAAGTGTCTCAGTGGCGGTGTCAGGCCCGCTTCAAGCGGGATTTCATGACACCCTGATTTCGACTCCGTCGAAATCATCTCCGCTTCTGCCTCCTCCCCCCATGCCACATCTCCATATGCCGCGCGTGCGTGTGCAAGTACGCCCCCGGCGAAAAATGCTGATTGTAAAAATCCAGCTCCTCATGATGCGCCTGCAGGTACATTATCACAAACGTCGATGGCACTGTTGCCGGATATTTCCCGAACTTATCGTAAACATACTGCGCCATGGTCGCCACGCAATCCTTAAATTCCTCATTGTGCACCTGCGCGCTCCCACGAACCTTTCGCGTATCTTTCCATGGTCCCGGTGTCTCCGGGTTAAACGGTCCCCCGGGTCCATATTTTCTCTCCACAATCGCCTCGGTCGCCGCCCGCATATTCGGATAATGCGGCGGACAGAACGCTTCGAACAGATTCGCCTTGCCGGTCAGATTCGGAAGCGGCCAGCGCGGGTCGGTGTCATACCGGAAACCGAGCCCCGGGATATCGGGACGTCCGCTCGCCCCGAGCACCGTATGCCGGTCTAAACCATCAAACATCCATCCCCCCAGTCCGAGCGCCTGAAGGGTCAGCATCCCGGCGTAGCAGGCGCAGGCGATTTCTACCGACGCCTCCGAGAGGGCATACTGGTCGATAAAGGTCATCGGGTACGGGTGCTCCACATCGACCAGAGTTTTAAACTTCTCCATCCCCGGAATCGGCTTGTTATTCATATCATCATAAATGCAGTACCCGTTCTGCACCAGAAAGCAGAGAATCCCCAGGTGATGCTGCGCCAGGTCTGCCACCGGGAATATTACGGTTGACCCCGGACGGTTCACGCACCAGGTATTATGCCCCTCCATAAATGGCTCCTCCGGCGGAATATTTAATCTTCCCTCGGCTATCTTCTGCACCCGCGATTTATGCGCCTGCAGCCATTTATTCAGGTCCCATTCCCCGTCTCCTCCCTTCTCCAGTAGCGACCCGGAGTCGCGTGTCGGCAGAAAATAGACCCCGTTGTCATCGGTGTAGAAGACTTCACTGGTATGAAATCCGGCCGCCGAGGGAAATGTCCTCCCGCCGGCCGCCATCGAGTAATTCGCCAGATGCGGCGCATAGCGGGCGTTGCGGTAAATCATATGATGCCATCCGGTGCTTCCGGCGACTGCGGTCACCACCAGCATCTGCTCCAGTTCATCGAGTGGTTTCGGCTCATGTGTCGATTTAAACGCCAGGGGTCCATCCGGTATCTCCGACCCGAGCGAAAACCGTCGCGCCCTTCTCCCCGTAATCGCCTCGAGCAAAGGAAACCGAATCGCCTCTTCCAGTCCCGGCGGATAGGAAGGGAGATTGTCCAGAAGAATTCTTCCCCGCGTCGAAAATTTCTCCCCCACCGAACCGACACCACAGCCGGTTAGAACCGCCCCCATTCCGACCAGCAAAGTTCCCAGCATTTTGCGTCTCGTCATCTCCAACCAACCGTCTCTTTTCAGCAATTCCGACATTTCCGCCTCCTAAGAAAACTTAAATTGAAAAGTAGAATCCCTGTCCCTCTGTCATTTCCATACGAATCCCCATCCCCGAACGTTGACCAAATCGGTCAGACTTTATATGCCCCGCGTGAGGAACCTTTTCATGACATCGAGACTTCGACTCTGTCGGAATCAATCTCCGCTATTACCGTGGGGACAGGATTCACCCCTGCCCACAAAATCCCGTATAGCGGAATTTCTACCGGGCAACCGCGAGGGTCGTCCCAACAAAATCATATTTACCGTCAGACACCAATGCCGGGTTCAATGTTGCGGCAGGTCTTGATTTCGCCACGTCAAGTGCATCGCACTTGATTCTTATATCGCCATCAGCGCGAAATTGTGACCTGCCGCTTTTCCGTACCACGACAGCGACGACTTAAGAGACAGCCTTGCCCGGAATAACAATTTGATTTCGACTCCATCGAAATCAATCCCCGCCTTCACTGTAGGGGCAGGGTTTACCCCTGCCCACAAAATCCCGTATAGCGGGATTTCTACCGGGCAACCGTAAGGGTCGTTCCAACAAAATCAAATTCGCCGTCAGATGATAATGTCCGGCTTTTCATCCTCCCAACGCTCTTTACCTTCCCGAATCGGACTCAGAACCCTGCCTACCATTTTTGCCTCAGTTATATTATATTGTCTTTTGTCTTATGGAACTTTTCGATGAGCAAAAACCAAACGATTCCGGCGATTCTACTTTCGCCGCTCCTCTCGCCGACCGGATGCGCCCGCAGAATTTCGACCAGTTCTTCGGGCAGGAGAAACTGGTCGGCAAAGAAACCCCCCTGCGCCGCGCCATCGAGCAGGATCGGGTCGGCTCGGTAATTTTCTGGGGTCCCCCCGGCTCCGGCAAGACGACTCTGGCGGAACTTATCGCCAAAGCGACCAGCGGTTTATTTATCCCTTTTTCGGCGGTGACCTCCGGCATCAAAGAAATCAAAGAGGTCATCTCCAAAGCCCGCAACTATCGCAAAATGTCGGGACGGAAAACTTATATCTTCATCGATGAAATCCATCGCTTCAACAAAGCCCAGCAGGACGCCTTTCTCCCCTATGTTGAGAAAGGGGATATCGTCCTCATCGGCGCCACTACCGAGAACCCGTCATTTGAAGTCATTTCGGCGCTGTTATCACGCGTGAAGGTTTATGTTCTCGAACGCCTGACTGAAGAATCGCTGTCTGGAATCATCAGGAATGCCCTCGCCGATTCTGAACGAGGTCTCGGCGCCATGAATCTTGAAATTGACGACAAGGCTATCGCCTTCATCGCCGCGGTCGCCGATGGCGACGCCCGTCGCGCCCTCAATCTTCTCGAAGCCGCCGCTGAAGATGCCGGAAGAAATGGCCATATCACCGCGGAGAAGACGGCCGAGATTCATCAGAAAGGAACTTATCTGTATGACAAGTCCGGCGAAGAGCATTTCAATCTGATTTCGGCGCTGCACAAATCGGTCCGCGGCGGCGACCCCGATGCCTCCCTTTACTGGCTGGCGCGGATGCTCGAATCGGGGGAGGACCGTCTCTATATCGCCCGCCGTTTGATTCGGATGGCCATCGAAGATATCGGCCTGGCCGACACCAACGCCCTCACCCTCACCCTCAACGCCCGCGACACCTATCATTTTCTCGGCACTCCTGAAGGGGAGCAGGCTCTCGCCCAGGCGGTCATCTATCTCGCCTGCGCCCCCAAATCGAACAAGGCATATATCGCTTTTCTCAAAGCGACCGCCGATGCCTCAAAGAAAGGCTCGCTGCCCGTCCCGCTCTGGATTCGCAACGCCCCGACTAATCTGATGAAAGCGCTTGGCTATGGGAAGGGATATAAGTACGCTCACGAGTACGAAGATGCCCTCACCGACCAGGAATATTTCCCCGATGAACTCGCCGGAACGGTCTATTATGAGCCTTCACAACACGGTAAGGAAAGCAGGATTGCCGAGTATCTGGCGAAGTTCCGGGAGTATAGGAAGAAGGTGCTGGGGAAGAAGAAATCAGATTGAACTATAACGAGACCGATTTTCGCCTAATATCGGGAGGCTGAAATGATAAGAATCATCATTGTCTTACTATTTACTGTCTTGCCCGTGTCGGCTGAAAGAATGCCCGACAACGTGGCACATGTCGTCTTCTCATCTGATAATTCCGTCAGAATAAGTGATCTGCCTTCAATTACTCCGGAGGTGTTCGCTCTGGTCAGAGATTCAATTGAATTCAATTCAAAAGCTATTCCTTATGTAGATTCTGCAAGATGGGCGAAATGGAAACCTTCGGAGTTTTCCAGTGTCAGGAGGTTTGATTATTCAGGCGACGGTGCGCCTGACCTGATTCTAGATGGTCTCATTGCGGCTGAACAAAACATAACTTATTTATGGCTTCATCATGACTCCACTTATGAATTTCATTATTGCCTAAAAGGTGAAGCCATCAGATTTCTGCGTGAGAGTGTCTTCGATCCATATAGTATCGTTATTGAAGAAGGTTTGTGTTGCGATGGATATATCGGTGAATACACCTTGTTGGAGCCGATATGGTATGCGGATAGAATCAAATATATATCTCGCTTAGTTATTAAGCAATTCAGAGACACTCAAATTCCCATTACCAGAACGATGTCAAAGCACTTCAGACTTTCTAACGCTGAGTGCTTGCTTCGAACCGAACCGGTAATTACTAATGATTATGACTGCTATTGGAGCGATTTCGAAGAAATGGAAGTGTGCGGAAACATAATCGCCAGATTTACCCAACCAGGCAATGGAATCGCATTTGCTGAGGAACGTGATTCTCTCGGCGGTCTCTGGTATTTTGTAACCGTAAGCCCTGAATCAAAAATCACTTATAATAGATTCTACAGAGCATCCGCTGCCTACCTTTGCGGCTGGGTCGACTCCGCGAGCATTGAATTTGTCAAATAGCCTCCTAAGGCACTTTGGTGCGCGGCTCCGCCGAAGGCGGAGTCCTTCATCTGCCCGTTCTCAATTGGAATCGTAGTTGACGTAGGTCAGGATCCCCGTGATCCTGACCGTCATTCCCGCGAAAGCGCTTGCCCGCCTGTGGCGGGGGAATCCAGAAATTGTCATTCCGGGCTTTGACCCGGAATCCGGCTGATGGTGTCGAAACCTGAGAAGGATTTTGACCTGCTCCACCGGATTCGTACTATAGACCATCCCACCGCAAGCGGTGGGGCACCAGTAACCTGAAAATTATCTACTAAGTGGGGCGCGACCTGAAAAGGTCAGGATCCCCGTGATCCTAACCGTTATTCCTGCGAAGGCATTCCGTCGTAGCGAGCCGCACCCAACACCGGACTTCTGTCACATCACCCGCAAAAACACCCAGTACACCACCGCATTTATGACTGTCAGCGGAACCCCGACACGGGCGAATTCCCAAAATGTAACTGTTATCCCTGCCCGCTTCTCGGCGTTCTGTATGATGATAATATTACTCGCCGCTCCCAGTATCAGCATATTCCCGGCAATGGTGCTTCCCGCCGCCAGCGCAATCAGTTCGTTTTGCGCCGCCCCGGCATGCTGAAGCATCGGCATATAAAGCGCCACCAGCGGGACATTGGAAATCATCTGGCTCAACACGATGCTCAACGTCAGTATCATCGTCAGTTTCGTTATATCCAGCTCCATCCGGTCAATCCACTCCTGGAAAAAGTAACTTTCCCAGACCGC
>JBFMEF010000112.1 GCA_040753495.1 Candidatus Zixiibacteriota bacterium | reverse complement strand
CGGTATAAATTCCGCTTTCAAGTTTCACTCGGCGGAAAAGACGTCTTACTCCGGACCTTTCAACGCGCTGGCGATTCTGGTGCGATTCTCGGATAAGACGAACTCAGTACCGGCTCATGAATTCGATACCCTGATATTCCTCAATCAACAGGGGTCGGTGCGCCATTACTATCGCGAGATATCATACGACCAGTTTGATATTGTGACAGTTAATCTCCCCTCCTCGCTGGGATGGCAGACCGCCCCGCAGACTTATGCCTACTACTGCAATAATCAGAACGGGACCGGCTCTTACCCGCAAAACAGCCAGAAATTGTGTGAAGACCTGGTTGACCTGATCGACCCGGTCGTCGATTTCTCACAATATGATAATGACGGCGACGGGTATGTCGATGCCGTTATTATTGTGCACACCGGACCGGGCGCGGAATTCACCGGCGCTGACACCGATATCTGGTCACATCAGTGGAGTATTTTCCCCCGATTAAAAGATGGGGTCAGGATTTCAGATTACTGCATTCAGCCTGAATACTGGCAGTCGCCGGGGGATATTACCTGCGGCGTTTACTGCCATGAGTTAGGTCATGTATTGGGACTGCCCGATCTCTATGACCGTGATTATCCGACCGACTCATATGGTGTCGGACGGTGGTCGCTGATGTCGTACGGCAGCTGGAATGGCGCCGGCGGTATGGGAGGCTCGCCGGCTCACCCCGATGCCTGGTGCCGTCTCCGCCTCGGATTTGCAATGGCCGTGAACCTGACCTCCAATATAGATAACTGCCCCATAGACGCGGTCGAAACCGGCGGCAATATTTATCGTCTCTGGTCAAGCGGCGCCCCTGGCAGCGAATATTTCCTGGTCGAAAATCGGCAGAAGTCTGGTTACGACAGTTATCTGACCGCAGCCGGATTATTTATCTGGCATATCGATGAAACCCAGCTTACCAACGGAAATTGGAACGACAACCAGTGGTATCCGGGTTATACATCTTCAGGAAACTTCCTGGTGGCACTGGAGCAGGCTGATGGTGATTTTGACCTCGAGAAAGCATATCCGGTCGGCAATTCGGCCGACAACAGCGACCCCTACCCGGGAACCAGTCTGAATACAGATTTCGGCGCTCTGACAATTCCCAATTCTAACGCTTACAGCGGCGATTTGACCTATGTTGCAGTTGAAAATATATCAGCCAGTGGTCCCACTATGACTGCCGATCTAAAAGTCTCTATCGCCAGCGGATTGGATGACGAGAATGATTTGATACTCCCGAGGAAGCCGTTCTTAAGCCAGAATTATCCCAATCCTTTCAATCCGTCGACAAGAATCGATTTCACGCTCCATCGGGAAGCGGCCGTCGTTATTGATATCTTCGATATTCTCGGCGTCCATGTAAAACGCCTGGCGGAGGGACAGTACCCTCTCGGCTCTTACAGCGTTGAATGGGATGGCACCGCCCAGGATGGCAGACCGGTTGCCTCCGGTATATATCTTTACCGCTTAAGAACCGACGAAGGGGAAGAGTCGCGGAAGATGGGGCTAATCAAGTAACAGCCGAATCGGATTTCGGCATAATGCCGGGGATAAACGCCGCCTCCCCCCTCGGCGCCACCCCGGCAAACAAAAACCCCTGCCGCCTGGCAGGGGTTTTTTTTAATCGGGGTAAAGCCGTCCGATATCGTCCTGTTCAATTTTCTCGATAATTGTGATATCGGAATGACCGTTCCGCTTCTCCCGCTTGTGCTTCATATGGCAGTGTTTGCATCTTTTGGGGTTCTCGGTATATCCGCGTCCTGCAAAATATTCCTGAGCATTTACCGTGAAGACAAACTCTTCGCCACATTCAACACAAATGAGGAACTTCGGTTGAAAACCGGAATCCATCATTCCCCCTCTCTTGAAAGGCTCTAAACTTCCCTGTTATCCTCCGATTCGTCTAACGGAATTGAAGATACTGATGTAAATTTTATTAAAGTCTTACTTGAAGTCAGGTATATCAGTTTTTTATAACTTTGTCAAGGGAAAATATTACCTATTTATCTACTTTAAAAGGGGTTACATGGAGATGGCGAACCACCTTTGTACAGATAACCGATAATTGAGGACACGTCCAGTATGCTGACGGCGCCGTTGCATCCAAAATCACCGGCAACCAGCACCGGTTCCGGCTCCGGTCCCCCTTTGTAGAGGTAACTGATAATGTATAGGACATCGAGTATGTTGATGGCTCCATTGAAATCGGCATCACCATGCTGCACTGTAAGCACAAACGGGACTCTAACAATAGCGGTCTTCAAGGGGTTACTTTGCGACTGAATTTCGGCTATAATGACATTCCGGGTCGAAAGCAGTGTGCCCTGCGGAACCGGCAGATGGAAAGGAAAGATGGAATCTGCGCCGGAATTTAGTGCCAGCAATGTGTCGACCGGATATGTAATCCATCCCAGGCTGTCTGAAATCTGCAGGCGGATGATATCAGCCAGAATCCCGTCATTAGATACCTGCATCGTCAGACTATGATTGTATCCGGAGTAGCCGATAGTGTCACCCAGAAATGCCGCCGCCACCGCATAGTCATCTTGCACAACCGCGGAGTAGGCAAATGCCGCGGGAGCGCTGTATTGAGTCAAATTCACCGCTATCAAAGCGACCGAAGCATACGATTCAAAGTTGACCACCGTATCTTCCAGAATCCATGTCGGCGATACCACCGGCAATCGCTCAATTATGTGCGAATTCTGGGAGGGAGACTTTATGAGATACAGCGCCCATTCTCGCGCATCAGCGCCATCAAACCTGACAATTAGATTCCCGGTCGCCGCTCCCGGCTGCAGCAGTATATAAGCCGAGCCATACCCCTGGGGCTGCACCGGGCAGTTATGAAAAGCCACCGGATAACTGCTGCGATTCTCCGCCAGCGCCATGGCATCATAATAAATTCCCTCCTCATAATGGAGACCGTCATCACGGTAGGCGGTTACATAGTTCCAGGAGGTGAATTCCGCCAGGGCGCTGTCGAAAGTATATCCGTAATTCGACTGCAGTGAATCATTAGTGGCATTATAGACCGTGCCATAGATACATCCGCCCCAAATTTTTCTCACGATGACTGTGTCCAGTCGCTCTTCAAGGAATTTGTTCCAGATGAAGGATGAATAGGCGTGATAGCTGTCATCGGTCAAGGCCGTCTGCGGTGAAGTGAAAAATGAGCCCAAATAATTGTAATTGTCGTTCACGACGTCAAAGACGATATCTTCCATCCAGGTGGAGCTGGCTTCCATCCACCAGAGCGCTTCATAGACATCATAGGCAAACTGGACGGCATGAAAATACTCATGGGCAACCGTGACCTTTGCCGCTCCCCATTGATTCCCCTCCGGGTCATAGTTGGGAGGGAAATTGTAGAAATTCCGATGCAGCGATATCCAGGATACGGCGTCATTCCAGGGGTTGGGACCGCTGGACTCAGATGACGTGTAACCGTAATACTGCATCTCTTCGAAATAGATATCATATCTGCTGTCGCCCCCTACCACACCATCAGAGGGAGGCTGCATATAGCCGAGGTTTTGCACTATGGTGCGCCAGGAGGAATCGCAATAATCGGCTACTTTTTCAATATAATCGGGAACGCCGTTGATATTGTCGTCGGCGGTCGGCACAGCGTTGGGTCCGGTGACATTGTAATGCAGCTTGAACTGCCCGCCGGGAGAGTCGTATAGATATGCTCCGCTGGGACGGGCAAGGTACTCCGCCACGGCAGCCTGAGTTGCGGGTGATAAACTGCCAAGGCTTTTCCTTGCCTCAATGAAGATGGAGGTTGCAGATTTTCCCGGCAAAGAAACCGAGGTGGAGAAGGTTCGATATTCGGCAGGAACGACATCGGGATCTTTGACCGACGCCAGCTGCCAGAGAACCTTCTCATCCAATGATATTTTCCCTTCCCTGAAATCGGCTTCGATCTTTTCGGCAACTGTGGCGACATCCGCTGCGTTAGCGGCGCCGGCAACTGCTATAATGGCGGTTACTACAAACGCCAGGAAAGTTGAATTTCCGGTTGTCATTATTTCTCTCCTATGAAAACTCGTGTCAGTCTAAGGCCGGTAAAGACAGGGAGGCGCTCCGGTCCGGTATAAGTGATTAATCAGATATGATACGTCAAGAATGTTGATTATTCCATTGCAATTCATATCCCCCATCCTGAGGTCATATTTGGGGGCGGGACCGCCCTTATAAATATACCCCAACAGGTAGGTGACATCCAGGATATTCAGTTCCCCCGAAGCGTTGACATCACCAAAAGGGCAAATCACGGTGGAGAAGGAAAACTGATTGTTATTCTGCCACTGCGATACGACCGTCGGCACAAAGAGCATCGAATCATATATGACAAAGTCATAAACGCCGGCGGAGGTCCTTCCAAGATAGTCTATCGGGACATTGTAGAATATCTCTCTGCTGTTGTTCTTGAATCGGGCATATGAAAAACCCCATTCGACCGTATTGGCGCCGTCAAAATCAATCCGGAGAAGGCCATTGTTTGCAGTATTGACATAACTGAAAAGATAACTGGCGCCAAGCCCATCGGGAGGTTTTAAGGATGTTATACCGCTGAAGGGGTAGGAAGGTATAACCTGTTCAAGCGGGACCAGCGGATAATCGGCTCCGCTGTCCAGAAAAGGGGTATCGTGACGGTATCCGGTGAAATAATTCCAGGCGGCGAATTCGGCAAATGCCGGCTTCATCCCGGAGCCAATCTTCGCCAGGGCCGAATCAATCGCCGTCAGGGAATTGTGGTAACGGCAATACTCCCATATCGACTTCTGCACATTAAGTCCGAACTTCTTGGTAAGAAATTGGGGCCAGACAAAACTTCCATACATATGAAGTCCAGTCGAGACAGTAAGTGAGGTATCGGGATAATTATAAAAATAAGGAAGATAATTATAATTATCATTCACTTCCGGATATGAGACTTCCTCAAAAAAGGTCGCGGCGCATTCCATCCACCATATGTCTTCAAGACCATCATACGCCAGCTGGACCGCGTGGTAGTATTCATGGGCACAAGTTACCTTTTGCGCCCCGACCACCCGTCCAGCCGGGTCATCATTCTCAGGGAATCCGTCAAAACTGCAATGAATCTGTATATATGAGCTGTAATCGTTCCAGGAGGAATCACCTACCCCCTCGCGGACGGTAAGACCGTAGGCGCCGATTCGGAGCAGGTAGATGTCATAAATGCCATCGCCATCCGGCGGGACGGGAAGATACCCGAGTCCGGTATGGTAATAGGAACGGCAACTGTCGGCAAACAAGCCGATTCTCTCAACATAATCCGGAATAAGACTGAGGTCATTATCAGCCAGCGGGACCGCCTCTGAGCCGGTGACATTGTAATGAATAAGGAAGTGACCTGACTGTGACAGATATGTCGATTCCGTGGAAGGGCGGGCGAAATATGATGCCGCCAGGGCCTGCTGTTCCGGGGTGAGAGTCTCCCAGTTTGATACGACCTCTTCCACTATGGATGTCCCGCATTTGAGCAACGGCTGTGATTCGGTCTTAAACTCAGCCGGCAGCCTTTCTGGAGACATGACAGCCTGAAGCCGATAAACCAGCCTCTCCCCTTGTGTAATCACTCCGGCATCGGCAGCCCGGTCGATTGCTTCGATTACTCCCCCCGACTTATATGGAGATTCTCCAGCGAGACTGCCAATTCCAAATACTCCAAAAATTCCCCATATCAGCAATAGACTAACAGCGGCGATATTTAAACCGTAGCGCATACTCATCAATTGGGCTCCAAACGACCTTTCTTCATATCATCGGCAAGAACAGCCAAAGCAGTTAAGGGTAAGTACCACAAATAAATATATGGATGAAGACGGTTTTGTCAAGATATTACTGCTTATAACATATTGTAATGACAAAAGTTACGCCGGGTGGTTATTTGACAAACTGGCCAAAACCGAGAGATACCTGCCAGTTTCTTATTTCCGGGGCATAGGCAAAATCGATTCGCATAAGTTCAGCGTTTGAAATCTTCTCCATTCCCAAGCGAAGCCCTATACCTGCCGACCAGAACCAATTGCCTATCTGTATTCCCTGGTCCTGCAGACAGATCTGCCCCAGGTCAACGAACTGGACGGCGCCGATATCGACCGACATAAGGTTAAGCCCCGTAAATAAACGATTTTCAAAGTTCATGATGACCGCTTTTTCGCCGCTTTCAAAATTTCGGGGATAGCCTCTCAGCCCATAGTTTTCTCCAAGATAGTATGCATGATTTCGGTCGCGGCGTTCATCCACCAGGAAACTTCCGGCAAATACCGAGGTCATCCAGGGCACGGTGTTATTGTAGTACTTCATCGAAAGTATTAACTGCGTACGATAATCAATGTTCCCCTTAAACCAGTGGTTTCTTTCGAAACCGAGGAACAGAAAGCCATACTTCTGTCGGGACGAATATTGGTAGGAAAAAGAAAGAAGGTCGTACAATCGGTCTCCTCTCGCGGGGCTGATTGCCCACCCGTATTTTATATAGGCGCCATTAGTCAGATTGATATCCTCCACGCGGCGAAATCCGTTAATTCGGGACGTCCGATAGAATTCGGTCCGCAGCAGCCCAAACTGCGGCATGATTAGATGGTAAAGGCTGTCACTGGGGAACCGGACTCCCAGACCTCTTTTATCTGAAGTCTTTAGGTCGGCGTACAGATGATTAATTCCGAACTGGATTTTGCTTTCATAGGTACCTGATTGAGTCAGAATAAAGGACTCAAGATATTTTCCCTCGGTTCGATTGCGAGCCACAATTACTCCGTGGCGATAATAATCGTCAGTGCGGTCAATTTCGGTAACAGTCGCTCCATAACTGAGGCGGGAGCTCTGTGAAAAGAGCGGCAGCCTGAAGGTCAGGCTCTTGCGGCCTATCTCAGGCGCGTCATTGTAATAGAGTGAGAAATAATAACGCGAGCTGAAGAGCCGTCTCTCCACAAAAGAAAACTCGGAATAGTCCTTATCAATGCTTCTCAAGTAGTGATGGAACGCCAGAAACTGTCCGTATCCGAACAGATTTAGTTCTTCGATTCCGACCTCATAAATTGTCTGGCCGGCGCTTCGGCTGATAGATGGTCCCCCGACCAGCGTCCAGCGGTCGGAGGTGGTGATTTTCAGAATGTTGGCGTCCCCGACCTTATCCATAACCACGGTGGCGTCCCAAATAAACGGCAACGAACGGAGATTTCTCTCTGTTTCGGCCGCCAGTTCCGCTGAGTACAGGTCCCCCTTGTTAAGCAGAAGCTCTCTTTCCACTACGAACTTGCGCGTCTTGATATGCAGCTTATTTGCCATCTTGAAAAGCCAGTTATTGAACTGAGCGGAATCGGTATTGAAGACATTCCTGGTTTCTATAATGACCGAATCGATTTTGTCGGCGTTATCGGCAGGCTGACCGTTCGAGCCATGTCCGGAAAGCGGCATAAGAAGGGCGACTAATAGACATCCGTGGAAGATATATTCAGAGGCTGTTTTCATCCGCTCTAATATAATGAAAACAATTCTCCTGAAAAGTTATGAAACGCGGATCTGTTTATCGGAGGGGGAAAGGGCAAAGCGTCGCGAGCGGCTGAAGAAAAGATAAAGGGTCAGCGCCAGCAGTCCTATATCTCTCAGCAGGAGGTCAATAATGTTGCTCTTGGCTTTGGAACTGACCGTAAAGCAGCCGCATTCAATATTCACCCCTCTGAATAGATTGACCGTCAGCGCCGCTATAAAGGCAAGAACCAGAAGGTTGAGAATAAGTACGCTGCCTTCCTGCTTATAACCTACTACCAGAAAGATGCCGCATAAAAGCTCAACCCAGGGAAGCATAAGCGCGAAGATGTTAATCAGAGTGGCTGGCAAAAGATGGTAGTTGTAAACAATGCGGGCGAATTGCGCCGGATTAGTGATTTTATCCAGGGAGGCATAGATAAATATCCCCCCGACAATGAGTCGAATTAGCAAGGTCAAATAGTCGTTGTCCAGAAATCTGCGATTCATATCAGTCGGCTGCCTCCACCGGCAGCCTGGCTTTCTCCCATTCGCGCCAGCCGCCAAAAAAGACAAAGACTTTGGAAAACCCTTTGGACATCATATATCTTCCCAGATGAAGCGACAGCTCGCACTCTTCCCCGGAGCAGTAGATTACGAATTCATCTGATGGTCCGTATTCTGACAGCACCTGGTCGTAGTACTGGTCAAGGTAGTCGAAAGGGAGATTCACCGCCCCTTTGATATGCCCGGCAGCGTAGTCCTCCGGTAGACGGGCGTCGATGAAAACCACTCCGCGAGACTGATATTTAGCGGCGGCATCATCAAGCGAAATGAAAGGGGGGTCTCCTTCAACATAAGAAGGGGGGACAATAATGGAATCGGAGCCGGAAATCGACGGCCAGCTTCCGACCCAGGGAATCCTGTTGGGAGAGAATGAATTAGTGGCGACGGCAAAAGCCGCCGACAGGATTATTATGAGCAGTGACTGTCGTAACCTTGATGCCATTATGTTTTTTACAGTGTCCGACCCAAAAGGTTCGCTATCCAAGGTCAAGAATATCAGGCATAGTGGCTTGCTTGTCAATGTAATATCGGAATTTGGAGATAATAAAATAGGGTCGGTGGACCGACCCTACATAGCTTAAATTGTGCTCCGACCGTACCTTTAACTACTTTTAACTGAATCTCAGTTCCTCAAGGTATTCAACTGCCATCGCAACGCCCGGTCTGATTCTCAGCAGATTATGTTTGCCGCGAAGAATTTCAGTGGCAATCACAGCGAATTTCTCGGGAGCCAATCCTTGCAGTCCGTAAGGATGCCAGCAATCTTTGGAGCCTCGTCTGGCAAACCTTTCGTTTTCTTTTCTCACAGGCATACGTTTCTCCCCGATTTGCCTGATGGTTGACAGGTTCTATGGCGGGCTGACTAAGGGGACTCGGTTGTGACCGGCATCACCTCCTCCATACAATTTCACTGTCATTAAGCGCTACTTATTAAGTGAGGAAAGCGCGCTGCTTGCACAATGTAGAATGCAGTAAAGGGCAGTTTATTATCTTTCCATTATATATATTCTTAACATACAGGGCGGAAGCGCATCTTGTTGCGTAACCGATTGATGGCACGCCTTTTATAAATATTCACAACTTGCTGCTTGACTCCCAGTATCGCCCCGATTTCCGCTTCCTTCTTTCCCATCAGATACAACCGGATAACCTCTTTTTGCCTTTTAGACAAGGAATGACTGATATGCCAGACTACTTTCTTACGCAGTTTCTCTTTCCTTGAAAAATCAGCCGGGTCGCTTTCTTCGTCGAAAAACAACGATTTTTCTTCCGGAAATGACTCCAGCAGGAGTCGATTGACCATGACCTCATAAAAAACTGATTTGTCCCGATCGGTCATCTCCGGACCACTCCTATGAGTAATCGCTATTTCCGTTTTTTGGGCAAAGCCGAGGAATATTTGCTGGTCAAGCGTGAGGTTATCTGCGAAATGGCTTTCACCCTTTCACGGGGCGGGGTTTTCTCCGGGATATCGGCTACCAGCGAATCATATTCGGAGATAAGCTTTACCATATCGCTCCCGCTCAGGGTAATATTTCCGAGGGAGATACTTTCGAGGCTTCCTGTCCGGTCGGCATAAAAACCGTTTATACTGTCTATCAATCCTTGATAGTAATCTTCAATTTTTTTGATGGAGTCGGAATAGAAGCGGGTTGAGTCCTGCAGCTGGTTCACCAGAAGCAGATTCAATTGCGTCTGTAACATCAAGTCTCCCGCAAGTGAGGAATCGGTCATACCGGAGTCGGAATCCATCACCAGCGCCTGCAAACTGTCGATAGTTGTCCGGTACTGCGCTTCCAGGGCTTTAAGGCCCACATCTTCCCTATAGGCGGAGACATTGGACTTGATAATGGAGATGGCTACCAGCACTCCCACCAGAATCACGACTACCAGGAGCCGCACGAAGGTCCCTTTTCTGTCAGGCATAATACTCATGCCGCTAAAAATAGAACTCTCTAAAGATTATGTCAATAATGAAAATACCCGGGTCGTCCTTGAACCGGGTAATTTCAGCCGCTGAAAGGCTCTTTCAGACGGCATTTAATTCAGATTTCTCTCTATCTTCTAATACCGGATTTTTGAAAAAATGTTCCTCATTTGCGAAGTTTCAGAGTAAGGAATATCCAGGGACGGAGCATCGACCACCAGCCTATGATAGGCTTGATTTTGCTGTAGTTTCTCCCGGATTCAGGATAAACCATTGAGACCGGCACTTCTTTGACTTTATATCTGCCCTTGAGGACATGATATTGAATATAGTACTCCATTTCATAGGCATTGAGCCAGGGTTGGTGAAGCTGAAAGCGGGGGTCGTCAAAGAGATTGAGACGATATGCCCGGAAACCGCAGGTTATATCGGTCCCCGGGAAACCGGTCATAAGATTTATTATTTTCGTCAATAATCTAATCATCACTCGTCGAAACAGCGGAAGATTCGGGGAGCGTCCGCCGGGCAGATAGCGCGACCCCTGAACATAATCGCTCTCTTCTCTCTCAATCGGGGCAAGCAAACGGCTAATCTCTCCCGGCTGCATTTTGCCGTTTGCCGCCATAATGACAATTACGGCATACCCATTCTCTCGACCATATCCAATTGCCTCCCTGATGCCGCAACCTATCCCCTGATTGGTTTCGTGCCTTATGACAGCGAATCCGTTCTGCTTGAGAAATTCATAGCTGCCATCCTGCGAGCCGTCATCAACAAATAGCAAATCATATTCTCTTTCTTCCGGAAAACGAGAAACTAAATTCTTGAGTTTCTCCCCTTCATTAAAAGAGAACAGGGCAACCAGCGTTTTGGAGCGAATCATTATTCAACTTCAGAATCGGTATAGGGAGGCCAGAGATAAGGTCTATCGTAGGCGTTTATCGTACACTTCAATTCGAGGACAGACTTGATAACCCGGGCAGGGTTTCCCGCGGCAACCATCATTTCCGGAATATCACCGACTACGACGGACCCCGCCCCAATCAGCGCCCCTTTCCCGATTTTCACCGCCGGCAGAAAGGTGCAGTTGGCGCCGATTTTAGCTAAGTCGCCCACTATCGCTCCCCCACCGCATTCTTTATACTTAGGGCAGTTCATGGGATGAGGGTCATCGGTAAATACCGTGTTTGGTCCCACAAAGACATATTTCCCGAGAGTCACCATCTCCAGAAAACTGCCGGAATGCACGCGACAGAAATCACCTATCCTGTTTTCGAATTCCAGCACAGCATTGGTTCCGATAGAGACATTATTGCCGATAATATTGTCTTCGCGAATTGATGCTCCCTGCCCGCATTGGAAATTGTTGCCTATGCTCGTGCCGGCATAGATGGTGCTGAAGGGACGAATTATGGCATTATCGCCTATAACAAGCGAAAGCTCTCCGTCAGCCTTGCCTCGCGGCGGCTGCCCCAGAACGACGGGACCGTAGATTATCGAACCCTTGCCGATTATGACCCCCGGATAGATTTTGACATCGCCGACGACTTTAAAGTCGCTCATATCTTAATCACCTTTCCTCCGGCTCGCAAAGATTGATTTGCCCCTTCCAGGACTTTGACCACTCTCAACCCGGCGTGACCATCGGTCAACGGAGCTCTTTGCTCTTTAATGGCATATACAAATTCCCTGGCGACCAGGCTGAGAGCCTCCGTCAGTTCAATCCGGGGAGCCATCATATCGCCGGTGCGGTACTGGACCAGTATATTATAGACTTCCTCCCGGTTTCGGATATAATCGATTCCCTTGTTGTAAATCTTAACTTTTTCCGACGGCTCCACATCATCGTAGACAATCATCTTCCGGGAACCGCAGATAAGAGTCTTGCGCACTTTTACCGGCGCCAGCCAGTTGACATGAATATGCCCCAGCAGGTTGGCGTCAAAACCAACTGAAATATAGGCGATATTCTCAATCTGATTATCAAAATGCGCCATGCCGGTGGCGGAGACAGTTCTTACCGGTCGGTCAATCAGAAAGTCCATGATGGAGACATCGTGGGGGGCAAGGTCCCAGATAACGTTGATATCGTGCTGAAAAAGTCCCAGATTGACCCGCACTGAGTCGAAGTAATAAATATCCCCCAGTTCTCCTGATGTTATTATCTCTTTTATCTTACTAACGGCGCCGGTATATACAAAAGTATGGTCAACCATCAGTATCAATCCGTGGCGATGGGCTGTTTCAATGAGGACTTCCGCCTGTTCGAAAGTCGCCGTCATCGGCTTTTCCATCAGAAGATGTTTTCCATGCGAGAGCGCTTCCATCCCTAGCGGGAAATGTGACGATACCGGGGTGGCTATGACAACGGCATCGATATCTCGGGAATGAAGGATTTCATCACTGTTCTTCGTGACCAGCTTCAGTCCCGGGTATAGACGGGACATCAGCTTGAGCCGCTCCTCTCTCAGGTCAGCCACGGCGACAACCTTTGCATCATCATGCAGAGAGAAATTTCTAATGAGATTAGGTCCCCAGTATCCGGCTCCTATAATGCCAATTCTAATCATGTCACTCCGCCTTAAAAATATAAATAAGTCTGGTCGGCGCGGCGCACTTCAATATAAATACGATAGCGCCCGGCTTGTCGCCCGGCCTGCGGCGATAAATCGCCGCTGTCAGGCCCGCTTTCTCTCATATCGGCAATATAATATGATTTTGCAGAATCCGAAGAAAGAGGATATTTGACCCAGACCCGGGGGTCGCCCTTTTCAACATAGCGCTCTATCGATGACCGCTCCAGGTCCGAAAGGAGCGCTTCGCCGCCATCGGCGCAGTGAAAATTGCCGAAAAGCTCAATTTGATTGGGACGCTCGCTTGCCGAATCTGAGGGGGAAAGCGCGACACGGATATATCCCCGTCTGTCTGCCAGGAAATTGAACGCTTCGGCCGCAAATGGAACATATGACCAATAGCGCATTTCCTCTCTTCTCAAAGCGCCCAATCCTTCAAAAATCCGGTAAGTCGATTTGTTGTAGTAAAAACGGCTGAGCGGCGGACTGCCGTGCGCAAATTCAAAAGTCTGGTCATCAATGGTGATGCTAAGATTCTTGCCGGCGTCAGGGACAGCCTTGAGGTCAAGCCAGAGTCGCGCCGACTCGGTCGGCAGCAACCGAATCTCCCTGGGGATATAGATATCCAAAACAGCCGCTTCGGTCGGCTTGGTCAAACGGCAGCTCCACTCTGCCCAGCGGTCAGGAGCGGTTCCCCAGACTATCTGAACCAATGCCAGGAAGAGAAATGGAGGAAGTATGAACAAAAACGCCTTGCGGGCAGGAAATCTCCTCTCAAGGAACAGATACAAGGCGACTGAGAAAGCCGTCAAGATTGCCAATCCGACAATGACATAACCTGCCACTCCGGTTTGCCCCATTACGGCTGCCCAGAAGGACGGCCTGATAATCAGACAAAACAGCAATGCAAAAAGCGCCAGCCCAGCGGCAAGCAGGAATTTCTTCTCTTTTAGGATATCCTTCTGCCTGATATGGTCAAATATCGAGCCAAGTACGAGAGCCGATGCCATAATGACGACTGGCATAGCATTAAGATTGTACCGAGCCAGGGAATGAAAAATGATATGAACCAGCGTGTAATAGAGCGGAATAAGAGCTATCAGGAGCAAACCTCTCCCCTTAAAAATGATGAACGACCAGATTCCGAAAACTCCGGTCAATATGATTACCAGGTGAATTAAAGTTGCGCTTCCCTGCCCGAGCAAAAAACTCTGCCTGAAATCATTATAAGGTTGCCCCCAAAGTCGGACCAGTTTCTTAATTAGCAATTTGGCGTAACCGACCGGGTCCTTTTGAATTGTGTAACTCACCGGATATAGCCAAAAGTCTTTTTCCGCAAAATCGAGGTCGTACCCTTCATATTTGATAGAAGAGCTGGACCGAAAATTTGCCTCCGAGTAACGTGGGTCGCGAATTGCGGCGGTTCCGAAATAAAGGGAGGTGCCGACAAACCAGGGAAGCACTGCGGCTATGAAAGGGAGTGATGCCTTCCCCAATACTCTCAATCGTTCCCTTAATGAAATACTTCTATCATACAACAGAGCCATGCCAAACAATAAGAAAAGGAAGGTCGCGGTCGGTTTGGTCAATATCAATAATCCCGCAGTCAGGCCCAGAAGAAAGACAAACTTGCTCTTCTTGCTTTCGTACCAGCGAAGGGTCAAATAGAATGAAAGCAGGAGCAGGCATATAGTCATCTGGTCAGTCGAAATCATCCCTGTCAAAAGCAAAAAGGGAAGATAAAGGATATAAAGAACGCCTGCGAAGACGGCAGTCCTAAATCCAAATAAGGTGTAGGCGATAATAAGCATCAGGATAAGATTCAAGGTATCCAGAAGCGTATTTAAGATTCTCGCGACCATGAAGTCTTCGACCGGAGTCACCCAGAACAGCGCCGCCAGCCAGAGAGGATAGAGAGGTCCGGAAATAAAGATATATTCCTGAGCCTGTCTAACACTGGGGACCGGATAGTACAGCCACTGAATCTGCTCACCTGATATATGTTTATTCATCAGGTTTTTGAATTCGGTCACCGACCTGGATGAATCCTCGGGCGTTAGGTTCTCCGGATGCCCGAAGCTGCCCCCATCAGACATTGTATGAATAATTCCCAGCGCCGCTGAAGCGTAAATGCGGGCATCCCACATGACTGGAAGCTGCGTCTTACCCAGGATGAATCCCAGCCGCGTTAGCAGGCAGACAGCCGCCAGTATCCAGACGGCGCGCCGAAAATTCAGGTTAGCTCGCATCGAAGAATGAAGCCGATTTATTGCTTCTTATGACGGTACCACTCAATGGTCCGCTTGAGCCCCTCTCTCAAATTAACCTGGGGATGCCAGCGCAATCTGGTTCTGATTCGCTCGATATTCAGGACGCGACGGCGAATATTGTCGATATCGCGCCGGTCGATATGGGTCACAACCACTTCCCTGCCCGATAATTCCGCGAGCAGACGAATCAGCTCCATGATGCTGGTTTCCACTCCGCTTCCCAGATTGAAGACAAGCCCATCAGCGCGGGGTGATAGAAGAGCCGACAATGTTCCGGTCACAGCATCTTCGATATAAGTAAAGTCTCTGGTCTGAAGACCATCTCCATGAACCTGCAGGTCCTGGCCATTCTCTATGGCTTCTATGAATTTGGAAATAACGCCGCAGTAGGGATTCGAGGGGTTTTGCTTCGGACCGTAAATATTGGAATACCGCACCACCGTCACCGGTATATAGTAGGTTTCGTAAAAAGCATAGCAGTAGTTCTCGCCGGCCAGTTTCGAGACCGAATAGGGGGAGAAAGTAAGCGGAGTCTCGTCTTCCGTAATCGGCAGAATCCGAGGATTGCCGTAAATGGAAGCGGAGGAAGAATAAACAATCCTTCTGGGCTTGGTCTCTCGCGCCGCCATCAAGACATTCAAGGTGCCGCCGATATTGGTCTCATAGTCTTCACGGGGATTTTTCGTGGAAACTATAATATTGCGTGCCGCCAGATGGGCGACATAATCAACCTGCGACATCAATTTCAGCACAGTCGGATAATCGGCGACCGTCCCTTTCACGAATTCATATTTGATATCCGGGTCGATATTTTTCAGGTCGCCGGTAAAGAGGTCGTCAAGTACAACCACTTGCCCGCCGGCGCGAACAATTGCTTCCACAACATTGGACCCGATAAATCCGGCTCCTCCCGTCACCAGCGTTTTAGTTCCGGTAAAATCAATCTTAATCACGGCTATTTCCTCAATCTGAGTCCGAGATAGACCATCGGCTTTGCCAACCGCCACCAATCCCGAAACGGTTTCATTTTGGTGAATTGCTTTCTACTGGCATGATAATATATGGTAATCGGCACTTCTTTAAAGCGGATTTTTCTGGAGGTTACCGCCTTAAACAGCAGATAAGGCTCCAGTTCATACCGGTCCAGCCATTTCTGTTTCAGGTCGATACCGGGGTCGTTCAGTATGGAAAGGCGAAAAGCGCGGAACCCGTTGGTGGCGTCTGTTACACGGCGCAGAGTCAATATCGAGAAGAGCAGAGAATAAAGCTGCGTGGTAATTTTTCTGAAAGGGCGGTCGTTGACAACCTTTCCCCCCTTCATCCGGCGCGACCCCTGCACAAAATCGACTTCGTTATGCAGCAGCGGTTCCAATACCGCCGGCAGTTCCCGCGGTTCATGCTGGTCGTCTCCCGACATGACTACGAATATCTCCTGCCCGCTTTCTATCGCGTAAAAGATACCGGTGCGAATGGCGGCGCCAACCCCCTGATTTTTCGCATGACGAATCACTTCGGCTCCGGCCGCTTTCGCTTCAATTGGAGTATCATCACTGGAGCAGTCATCCACCACCAGCACAGTGCATGGCAGGGATGTCTCTTTAATTTTTTTCACCACGTTGCCGATTTTGCCCGCTTCGTCGAAAGCCGGAAGGGCAACAAGTATTGTACTATCGGGTTTGATTGGGCTTTTCATCCAAAGCCTCGCGCTCCAATTGCTTTAGTGAAAGATGTTCTTTTCGCAGATAATAGAAACCCATCAGGGTAATCGGAATGAACTGTGCGGCGTGGAGGACAATGGCGCAGGAGACGGCATTGTTGTGACTGATATTGAAAAAGTTAAGGGTCCAGACCACCCCGCCATGATAGACCCCTATGAAACCGGGTGAAGAAGGTATCAGGATTGAAATGGAAACCACCACCAGGAGGACATAGGAGGCGTAAATCGGCAGGTCAAATCCAAACGCCATGAAGACAAAAATGTTCGAAATACCCATGCAAACCCAGAGAAAGAGCGTGTGCGCCGATACGGCAAAGGTCTGGCGCCAGTTCTTCAGGAACAGAAGTCCCCGCGAAAATTTGAGAACAATCTGATGCACCTTCTCCCGAGCGCCGGAAGATAGAAAGAAGAAATAATTGGAGATAATTCTCCCCGCCCTTTCAGGCCGAAGCGCCACCGCGGTCGCAAAGAGAAATCCCAGCACGGCAATTCCCAGCGAGAGAAGCGCTCCCAGCTTGAAACTGCTGTCAACCGGCAGCGGAGTTACGGAGAGAATCACCGCCAGAATAAGCAGCAGAGCCAGAAGGTCGAATACCATTCGCTCGGCAAAAATTGTAGCCAGTGAGGCAGATTTGGTGATTTTCGGTTCCTGCTTTGACAGCGAATATGCCCGGACAAATTCTCCCAGGCGGAGGGGCAGGACATTATTTGCCATAAAACCGATACAGGTTGCCGCCAGCAATTTGCGATACGGCACCTCGGAAATCGGACGAAGCATAAATTTCCAGCGCTCGGCTCTCTGAAACATGGCGAAGACGACAAAGAAAATATTAGGCAGCAGCCACCAGTAATTGGCTGCCCGTAAGGCATGTTGCAACTCCGCGAAATTGACATTGCGCAAAATGAGAAATAAGAATAGAGCGGAGATAACTATTCCGAATATCAGTGAAAGCATCCGACGCTTATTCATTGGCTTTTTTCCTGTCTGACCACATCGTTGACCACCTGCAAGAATAACTCCGCGGCATCATCCCAGTTGAATCGTTTCGCCCACTCCCTTCCGCCGCATTCTAACTTGACTCGCAATGACTCATCACTCAAAACCTGCTTCATCCGCTCGGCCATCTCCGATATATTGCCATAACTGTAAAGGAATCCGGTTTTTCCATCAACCACCGAATCGCGGAGCCCGGGGGAATTCGCCGCCAGCACCGCCGT
>JBFMEF010000111.1 GCA_040753495.1 Candidatus Zixiibacteriota bacterium | reverse complement strand
CCATCACCATGATAGTCACTGACTCCTGCGGCAAAGCTGATACCTGTGTCACTAATGTCACGGTCTCACTGAATGACCCGCCGGTGGCGGTTTGTCCTGGCAACCAGACTCGATTTGTCTGCGACTTGAGTCAAATCTGTATTTCTGGCTTTTCTTATAGCGACCCGAACAATAATATAGCCTCGGTCACTGTGACCGGGGGAACTCTGAGCGGGAACCAGGTTTGCTTCACACCTGTCGTCGGGAATAATCTTATTAGAGTTATCGTTACCGACTCTTGCGGTCTGGCCGACACCTGCGAAACAACCGTCACAGTCGCCATGAACCGTCCGCCGGTAGCAACCTGCCCCGGCAATCAGACCCGTTTTGTCTGCAATCTGAATCAGCTCTGTCTCGATGGATTCAGCTATTCCGACCCGGACAATAATATCGCCTCGATCCAGGTTGTTGGCGGTACTTTGAGCGGAAATCAAGTCTGCTTCACTCCGGTGGAAGGCGCCAACACGCTGCGCCTTATTGTTACTGATTCCTGCGGTGTCGCCGATACCTGCGAAACCGTAGTTACGGTGAATCTCAATGATGCTCCGGTTGCCGTCTGTCCGGGGAATTCCAGCATGTTTGTCTGCAACCTAAACCAGATCTGCCTGCCTGGATTTTCCTGGTCTGACCCGAACAATAATATCGCCTCTGTTACTGCTGTTGGTGGTACACTAAGCGGCAATCAGGTCTGCTTCACTCCTGTTGCCGGCGCGAACAGCTTGAAATTGATTGTAACCGATTCCTGCGGAATCGCCGATACCTGTGAGACAATCGTTACCGTAGCGCTCAATCAGCCGCCGGTAGCCAATTGTCCCGGCAATCAGACTCGCTTTGTCTGTAACTTAAGTCAGCTTTGCATAAGCGGCTTCTCATACAGCGACCCAAATAATAACATCGCCTCGGTGACTGTAACCGGTGGTACCCTCAGCGGTAATCAGGTTTGCTTTACTCCGGTCGTTGGCGCTAATTCCATAAAGTTGATTGTTACCGACTCCTGCGGACTTGCCGACACCTGCGAGACTGTCGTGACGGTAGCTCTCAATCAGCCGCCGTTAGCCAATTGTCCCGGCAATCAGACTCGCTTTGTCTGTAATCTGGGCCAGCTTTGTGTCAGTGGATTCTCCTGGTCCGACCCGAATAATAATATCGCCTCGGTGACTGTAACCGGTGGTACCCTCAGCGGCAATCAGGTCTGCTTTACTCCGGTCGTTGGCGCTAACTCGATAGAGCTGATTGTCACCGATTCCTGCGGACTTGCCGACACCTGTGAGACAATCGTTACCGTAGCGCTAAATCAGCCGCCGGTAGCCAATTGTCCGGGCAATCAGACTCGCTTTGTCTGCAACTTAAGCCAGCTTTGCATAACCGGCTTCTCATACAGCGACCCCAATAATAATATCGCCACCGTGGCGGTTGTCGGCGGAATACTTAGCGGCAATCAGGTCTGTTTTACGCCGGTTGCCGGACCCAACAGCCTGAAACTGATTGTTACCGATTCCTGCGGATTAGCCGACACCTGCGAGACAATCGTAACGGTGACGGTCAATGCTCCACCGGTCGCTACCTGCCCCGGGAATGAAACCCGCCAGGTCTGCGACCTGAGCCAGATCTGTCTCTCCGGCTTCTCGGCATCTGACCCGAATAATAATCTGGCTTCCGTAACGGTAACCGGTGGCGTTCTCAACGGCAACACCGTTTGCGTTACTCCGGTTGCCGGAGCCAACACCATTCGGTTAATCGCTACCGATTCCTGCGGTGCCGCCGATACCTGTGTCACCGTGCTCACGGTCAATCTCAATTCACCACCCGTGGTCTCCTGTCCCGCAAATGTCGCCATCGACCTCTTCTCGCTGTCCGAGGTCTGCCTGCCTGGATTTACGGCGTCTGACCCCGACGGCAACCTTATCAATGTCGTCGTTACCGGCGGCACACTCAGTAACGATACCGTCTGCTTCAATCCGGTTGAAGGGCTGAATATTATTACCATCACTGCGACTGACGCCTGCGGCGCCTCCTCAAGCTGTACCACGGAGGTCTATGTCAATCTCATTTCGACCTGCCCTATTGTTAAGATTGAGAAGACTCATAACACGCTTCAGGGACATTACCAGGATGTCGCTATCACGATTGAGGACGCCAGCTATGATATGGGCGGTTTTGACTTCCTGATAGCGTACGATGCGTCGGCGCTCACCTTCGTTCAAGCCACACCTGGGGAAGTTCTTACCGACTGCGCCTGGGAGTATTTTACCTACCGCTTCGGACCATTCGGGAATTGTGGTACCGGGTGTCCCTCCGGCATGATTAGAATTGTCGCCTTGGCTGAAACCAATAACGGGCCGGTCAGTCCCGATTGCTTTGGTCCGTCTGACGGCTCTCTGCATACACTTGCCATTCTCCGATTCCTGGTCAGCAATGACCGGACGTTGGAATGCCAGTATGTCCCTATCCGGTTCTTCTGGCTTGATTGCGGGGACAATACAATTGCCAGCGTTACCGGCGATACCACCTTCCTGGACAGCAAGATTTTCGAATTCTCCGGAGGCCTTCTCTGGGATGAGATTGACAATGTCTCTTTCCCCGAAGATGACCGTATTGCCTATATCGGCGCGCCCGATTATCCCTGCATGATAGGGGAGAAACGGGTTCCAATTCGTTGTATCGAATTCTGGAATGGCGGCATTGATATCATTTGCGCCGACAGCATTGACGCCCGCGGAGATGTCAATCTCAATGGTATCCCAAATGAAATCGGCGATGCCGTTACTTTCACTAATTATTTCATAGCCGGTCTGGCGGCGTTTACCGTCAGCATCGAAGGTCAGATTGCCGCTACCGAGTTGAACGGCGATGGAGTGGTGCTTTCGGTGGCTGACCTGGTTTACTTGATTAGGGTAGTGATTGGTGATGCCCAGCCGCTGGCGAAACTAACACCTTTCGCCGAATCGGTCAGCGTCCGCTATAACGGCTCTATCGTGTCGGTCGATACCGAGCTGGGCGCGGCGTTATTGGTTTTCGCCGGCGACATCCCGGTCACGCTGGGCAGCGGCGCTTATGGGATGGATATCAAGACCGGTTTGGTTGACGGCAACACGCATGTTCTGATTTACTCGCTCGACCGGGGGAGGATTTTCAGCGGCGAGATTCTCCACGCCAACGGCGCTTTACTCAATTTTGAAGGCTCCGACTATTACGGAAACGCCTATCGCGTGGTGATGAACCCGGGCCGTTTTGCCGTCAGCAATTTCCCCAATCCATTCAACGCCCAGACGGTCATTCGTCTGGAACTCCCCTCCGCGACCGACTATGAGGTCACCATCTATAATATATCCGGTCAGAAGGTTCACGGATGGAGCGGATACAGCGAAGCCGGCATACTGGAGTTGAACTGGACAGCCGATGTTGCCTCCGGCATTTACTTCTATAAAGTGCAGGCCGGAGCGTACGGCGTTACCAGGAAAATGGTCCTGCTCAAATAATTGCCGGATAAACCGTTATATTATAAGCGCCCGCCTGACGCGGGCGCTTTTTTTCTTGCCCCCGGATAATTGGGCTTGACAGATTTCAAAAATCTGATATATTTGCCGAAACTAAAGTTGACTGTTTACCGTATTTAAGCGCAATAAACCTCAAACCGTTGCGGAGAAATCGAATGATATTCTTCAGTAATCGCCTTAAAACCGTGACGTCCAGAATCGGCGTCATCCGCGGCGGGAGGAGTCTATCTATCACGTGATAGAGAAAAATTTTCGGATTTCACCCGTCGCAATCAGAATGGTTCGGCGGGTTTTTTGTTGCCGGCCGAAACGGATGTTAACTAAAAACGTAATGTTGATAATCAGGCTTTCTATATGAGTTTTGAATTAGAAGAAAACGAAAAGACCCCATTTGACGAAGTAGATATCAAATCCCGGCAGGCGTTGGGCAAACTTCTGCCGCTGCTGAAGCCGTACAGCGGCGCTCTTCTGCTCTGTCTGGCGTTGCTTCTGGCTGCCACCGGGCTTTCTCTCTACTGGCCGGTTCTGCTCAAGAACGCCGTCGATATTGATATTAAGAACGGCGACATTCCGGGACTGGTCTGGACCGTAGTTCTAATCGGGGTAAGTCAGGGGATAACGTTGCTCCTGCTTTTTATCCAGCGGATTAGGCTGGAAATCATTGGCCAGGATATAATGGTGGAGCTGAAGCGAAAGCTGTTTCACCACATTTTATCGCTAAATATTTCATTTTTTGACCGCAATCCGGTGGGAAGGCTGATGGCGCGGGTGGAATCGGATACGGAGGCGCTGCGGATGATGTTCACCAACACTGTGGTACTTCTTATCGGCGACCTGCTTCTGGCTTTCGGCATCCTGGCAGTGATGCTCTATTACAGCTGGAAACTGACGCTGGTGCTTTTGACCATGCTTCCGGTGATGCTGATACTGCTCGTAATTTTCGAGCGGCTGACCACGCCCCACTTCTTGGAACTGCGCAAGAAAATGGCGGAGGTGACAGCGGCTCTTACGGAGTTTCTGCACGGCATTTCCGTCGTCCAGATTTTCCATCGCGGCGCCTATGTCAAAGAGAGACTGAATGAGGCAAATCGCCAAAAATTCCGCAACGACATTTATGTTCATGTCGGAACGACTCTCTTTTTTAATGCCGTCTTTTTTCTTCAGTATCTGATGGTGGCGCTGGTGCTGTTTTTTGGCGCCCTCTGGGCCGAAAGCGGCGAGATAACGGTCGGAATCATCAGCATGTTTATAATTCTTATCTGGAGGATGTTCGACCCTATCTACCGGGTCTCCGAACAGATGGCAAATGTCCAGAAAGCCATCGCCGGCGCCAAACGGATATTCGCCCTGCTGGCGACCAAAGAAAGACTTCCCGACCCGGTCCGTCCCGCCATATGGAGTCGGCTCGAAAAAGGAATACGATTCGAAAATGTCTCTTTTTCGTACTCCGGCGATGGAAACCATGCGCTGCGAAATGTCTCTTTCGAGATTCCGGTCGGCAAGAGAGTTGCCCTCGCCGGTGTCACCGGCGGCGGGAAATCGACTGTGATATCTCTGCTGTTGCGATTCTATGACCCGCAGCAGGGAAGAATCACGGTTGACGGCATCGATATTCGCGATATCTCTCAGGATGACCTTCGTCGCCGCTTCGCTTTGGTGTTGCAGGATATATTCCTCTTTCCCGGTGATGTCCGCTCCAATATCGCTCTGGAACAGGATGGTCTGACCGAGGAAAGAATCATTGCTGCGGCAAAGACGGTGGAGATTGACCGCTTTGTCCGTCGTCTCCCGCAGGGCTACAGCACCGAAGTCTCCGAGAAAGGCTCCAATTTCAGCCGGGGCGAGCGGCAGCTTCTTTCCTTTGCGCGCGCCCTGGTGGTCAATCCCGATTTGCTGATTCTGGATGAAGCCACCAGCTCGGTTGACCCGGAAACGGAGCGCACCATTCAGGAGTCGCTCAAGAAGCTTATGACAGGACGAACCTCGCTGATTATAGCGCACCGTCTTTCCACCATTCTTGATGTTGACCAGATACTGGTGATTCGCCGCGGTGAAATTATCGAGAGCGGCACCCATACCGAGTTGATTCTGCAGAATGGATATTACTCCAAGCTCTTCCATCTGCAGTTCAAAAATAGAAACGGAGTTATAGCCAATGTGGGATAAAATAAAGTGGTTCTGGCGCTACTATCGCCATTACAAATATGTGCTTTTTATTCTAATCGTGTTCACCCCCATTCAGCGGGTCTTTCAGGTGCTGATTCCCCGCCTGATGGAGTTCACGGTAGATTTTGTCAAGACCGGCGAGGTTCCTGCCAATACCCTTGCCCTCTGGGTTTCAACTATGGGCGAGAATTGGGGAATCTCGACTGCGGCGGCATTCGGATTCGCCCTGGTGGCGCTCGGTATTATTGCCACTATCCTCTATGCCTTTGTGCAGAGCCATCGCGCCTGGATGAATCAAAAACTGGAGTGGCTCTTCCGGCAGGACTCCTTCAACCGCGTCACCCTGAAAGGACCCGACTTCTTCAATCGCTTCCGCACCGGTGACCTGGTGACCCGTATGACCGATGACGTGGCCGAAAAGCTCTCCTGGTTCGCCTGCTCCGGTATCTTTCGCTTTTACGAAGCGGTTCTGATGGTGATTTTCACCGTCATCATGATGGCTTCTATCAATCCCACTCTGACCCTCTGGTCGGTGGGACCGCTGCCGCTCTTGATATTCATCTTCTTCAAGAGCTCGACTCTGCTGGACAAGCGCTACGACCATCTGCAGAAGAAGATTTCCAGCTTCAATGACGTCATGGAAGCCTGCTTCTCCGGGATTAGGGTGGTCAAAGCCTATGTTCAGGAGACAGCGCAGAAAACGAAGTTTGAAACGGCGATGAAAGAGCGACGTGATGCCGAAATCTCCACCGTCCGCACCGCCACCGTCATCGATAGCCTTTACGGTTATATCTGGCAGTTCGGGGTCATCATTGTTCTGATTGTCGGCGGCACGATGGTCATCAATTCCGGTCTTTCATTCGGCGCTCTGGTGGCATTTATCTATTACGAGACCACCCTGGTTTTTCCGATGTTCGATATCGGGCAGTTTCTGGTCAAATCCCGGCAATCGGCGGTCTCCATCGACCGTCTGGTGGAACTGGAGAAAGTGGCGCCTATGGTGGCGGATAACGGCGCCAGAGAAATAGGCCGGGAGTTCAAAGGCGGTATCAGTTTCCATCGGGTCTCCTTCTCTTTCCCCGGTTCAGAGCGAAAGATTCTGAGCGAGATAACTCTGGAAATTCCGGCCGGCAAGACCGTAGCGGTGGTCGGCAAGGTCGGCTCCGGCAAGAGCTGGCTGATTAATATGATTCCCCGCCTCATTGACCCGACCGATGGGACGGTGACTCTGGATGGCATCGATTTGAAGGAGTATCGACTGGAGGAACTCCGCCGGAGTATCGGCTATGTCCCCCAGGAGCCGGTTCTCTTCAGCGATACAGTTCGGAATAATATCCTCTTTGGCCGCAAAGAAATAAGTCCCGATTTAATGGAATGGGCGATTGAGGTGTCGCAGCTAAAAGACGAAGTCGCCCAGTTTCCGCAGGGGCTCGATACGCCTATCGGTACCCGGGGAATGTCGATTTCCGGCGGTCAGAAACAGCGCTTGGCGCTGGCGCGAGCGCTGGTGGGAAAACCGAAAATTCTGATTCTCGATGACTGCACCTCGGCGCTCGATTCCCGCACCGAGGCGGCTCTCTGGGAAAGACTGCATCAGGTCATGCCGGAGATGACCGCCGTCCTGATTACACATCGCCCCGACACATTGGAGCGAGCTGATGTCATCTATGTCCTTGATGACGGCCATCTGGTCGAGAGCGGCACGCACCGTCAATTGATGATGCAGGAAGGGCATTACTATCGGATATACCGCCGCTACCGTCTGGCGGAACAGGTCGGCGCCGAACCGGTCACAAAATAGAACCCGGATTAAAATAAGGCAGGAGCCGCGCTGAGAAGAGCGGGCTCCTGCCTTTTTTGTTTCAATTTGTGAAGCAAAATCCTCACGGGCAAATCGGCGCTGGACCGCCTTTGTAGAGATAATTAATCATATATACCAAATCCAGTAATCGAACCTGGCCGTCCCCGTTTGCGTCCCCCGCTTCCATTGGTATCGGCGCCGGTCCCCCTCTAAAAATGTAACAGATTAAATGGGTGATATCGAGAATGCTCAGATGCTGATCGCCGCTGGCATCGCCGCACATGTACGTGATGACATTAAGGAATAGGTCACATTCCGCAAAGGCTCCGGCGCAATCGGTCACCCGAACCGTGAATCGATAGGTCCTCCCCACTTCCGAAACGGCCGGGTCAAAGGTCAGCAGGCCGGAACTACTCAAATTGTAACTGCCAACCGGAATCGGTGTTACCCCTAAAAGAGTCCAATATTTGGTATCGCTGCCTCCATTGGGGTCAGTGGCAGTCAGTTGTATGGAACTGCCCGCTTCGGTAACCCCTGAGGTGTCACCGCAGATCGCCCCTATTACGGGAGCGGAATTGGTAACGGTCAGACTGACATTGCATTCCATCCCGGTCGGGCAGGGATTATTGGCATCTTTGACGCAGACCGTGAGCGTCAGCGGCAATCCGACATCGGAGCAAGGAGGATTATAGGTCCAGAGGCCGGTAGCGGCATTAATTGTTCCCGGACCGGAGATTTTCTCAAATGTTATCCCCCCGGAGGTGCCATCCGGGTCGTGCCCGTTGAAGTCATAGCTGAAGTTCAAATGATGCGGCGTGGTCAATGATGACGGGCAATTGTCGATGACCGGGGGCAGGTCAGGAGGAGTGGCAATCGGAAGACTCAGCCCGGTGAAGATTGACGGCACCTCGAAATCCCAATCGAAAGAGGGGTCATTGATGAATACCGAATCGATACTGAAATAACCGCCGTCCTGGCCGGTGAAATGGAACTCATAGTGAGCAATCGGTCCCATCGGGGGAAGCCCCGGGTAACCGTTACTGCCGGCAAAGGCATGCCCGAACAGGTCTGGCATTACGCCGTCATAGTCGGTCTGCAGAAAAGCATAGGGCCAGTCCACCGGCGAGCCAAAGGTGTTCCAATAAATGAGACTCTCGAAGCCGTTTTTCAGAATGACATTGTCGTACGGCGATGGCAGAGCGCCGCTTACAGTTCTTTTGGAAACTCCATTGCCGTCAACCTCAAGCACAAAGCACCCCCCCAGCAAGGTATCACGATAGGGGACTGTGGTCCAGATATAATTCCAGACAATCTCCAGATAGAAATCTCCCGCGATAATCGTGTCCGGTGAGCCGAAAAGAAACTGCTCCGGTATCCGGGCGGTAATAAATAGCGTATCCCCCTGCCCGTTTGCTTCTTCCCCTGGAAGAATTGCCGTCAAAAGGATTAACAGGAACAAGAACCGTCGCATTTGACCTCCCTGTGCAGCGCAGGAATCAACAGCCGAGGAACTCTAACGGAACTTTGATGAGGCTGAATCGCGGTGAGCTTCCGGTCCTGTTTCTCCGCGCCGGCGCTTACCCAACTTCTGATTTTGTGTACAAATAAAGATACCGATATCTACTTTTTTTGGCAACTGTTTTCTGCTGTCGTCTCGGCGGCGAGACAAAACAAGCGCCTATCTTTTGCGGAAATCAGGTTATGGCTTTTAACGGCAGGTCGGCTCCTGCCCTTCTTTGAAAAGGTAACTGACAAGGTAAATGATATCGACCAGATTTATCTCCCCGCTGCCATTGAGGTCCCCTGCCTCCCGGGGTGACGGCGATTCGCCCCCTCTGTACAGGTACCTGATAAGATAGGTGGCATCCAGAATATTGACCCGGCCGTTGGCGTCGACGTCGCCGCAGATGAATTGCTGGTCGCCTATAATCTCCAGCGAGACCGGCAGTACCCAGGGGTTGTCGGTCGAGTCCGGGTCATTGCTTTTAATCGCAACGGCAGCATTATAGACTCCCGATGCCAGGTCTCTGGTATCGAACAAACATCTGATAGTATCAGTCTTATTCTGAGCCAGGGTTCCCGACAGAGAAGAGAGAGTCAGCCATTTCTCCGGCAGGTAAAAGGCAATCGCCAGACTGTCGCGCAGATAATCTGTAAGATATGCCACTTCCAAACCATCGGCGCCGGAAGCGTTTTCGATTCCGACAGCGCAATTCCGGATATCGAATCCCGCCCCGATGCTCATATACTGGAACTTAATCAGCCCTCCGGCATACAGAATTACCTCGGCATTGACGACGTCTCCGGTTAACCCGTTGTATTCCGGAAAATTTAAAAACTGAATGACAGCCCGTTCGGAATTGGAGTGAAAAAATATTCTGCCGCCCGGATTGCCCGGGTTGGTGATATCGAGGTCATCCCAGAGCCAGGCAAGTATGCCGTTGGGGGTCGCCACCGACGGGATATGAACTCTCTGATAACTGTCCAGGGAGAGCGGATAGAAACCGACTATTCCATTAGAGCCGACATAAATCTGGCTGAAACTACCGCCGTAATAAGGAAAACTAAAATTCAAGGGAAAGGGACCGACATAGCTGTCATCGGTCATCCCGGCCGTGATATCGGTTCCGAAGGCGGTTATATCTATCCAGTCAAAAACGGGACCGAGGGAGTCATCCGAATCGACCCAGAAATATCCGAAATTGTCCGGTCCACCGGCATCTTTGGTTACGGTGATACCCTCTCTGGTATCAACGACATTCTTGTCCTGAATAACCGCGTCGAATCCTTCCGGATATACTCTCTGCGCCGGCTCCAGGGCGTCACGCGCTTTCAACGCCTCAAGTCGCGTATCGGAATGGAAGGCATAATTAACAATGATATCATAATTAAGAAGACCCTGTCCCAGATTGGTTACGGTCAGCGGGACAACGGCGGTATCACCGGCATTTAATGAAACTGCCAAATTCTCTGATGACACGGCGATAATCGGCGAATGATTCACGGTAAAGCGATAGTAGTCAGTCGAGAGACGGCGCCCGAAGTTGTCGGCGCTCTGAATATAATATTGCACCTCGGTGCCGGGCTTCTGCGCCGGAATGAAGGCATGATAGCGGTTGGGATTGCCTGTCGCGGTCATAGGAAGAGACTGCAACACTGACGGGGGATTTATCTCAAAATAGAGGAGTGTCGATTCCGGAATTAGAGGGCTGGGGGAACTGATAGTTGCCAGCACTTCGTAACTATTGACGGTGTCATAGGTATCGGGAAGAGAAAAGTGCACAATATTTATTCCGGCAAACGGGTCAAAACCATCCAGAGTAGCGGCGCCGGTATTATCCGGGTCGAGCCAGTCTCGCAGACGGCTGCTGGGTGTCTCTCCTGCGTTCCAGGAATAAGAGAATTTTCCGTACCAATCGGAGAGAGTATTGGCGCACGACGCATATCCGCCATGGAGTTGGCCGACTAGATGATGATTCCAATCAAAGAGGGGGGCGCCGGAAGAGCCGACTTCGGTTGTCCCCCGGTCCCACTCAATTACGCGCCAGTGACTGGTTCCGGTGGCATTCAGATAATCGGTCGATATCAGCGGCTCGTAATCAAAGGAAATCTTCTTGATATCGCCGCTGGGATGATGAACTGTAACCGATGAATCGGATGGCAAATCCAGATTCGACCAGCCGGCGAAATAAGGATTATATTCCGGCGGCGGCGGTTCGAGAAGTTCCAGCAGAGCAAAGTCGCTGACCTCATTGAGGGCACGGCGCACCGACCCGGAAACGGTCATATCGGTCGGACCATCAGCATTGACACAGGCGCCGCTTTCGTAGTTGAACATGAAAATCCAGGTCGCTTCGGAGCCGAGGCAATGGTACGCAGTCAAGAAGTACGGGGTCTGGTCCTGGCGGACGTTATTGACCAGAGTGCCGGTGCAGATGCGGGTGCCGTTGGCAACAAGTATCATTGCCACCGCGCGCGCCTCATTCCGCCAGGGCGCTCCTTCGGGGCAGTTGATATTAATGTTACAGACTCCTGATTCGCCATAGTCTTCGCCATCCTTATCACCGCCAAAATTGAAAATATCTTTGTATCCATGGATTATCTGCCCGATTTCCAGTTCTCCCTGACCTCGAACTGCAGATGGTTCATAGTACTCCAGGATGACCGCTTCCCCCGGGGTCGGCGCCGTAGCAAATTGCCGATGCTCTTTGTTGTTCCGCGAGGTAAAAGCGCCCCTAACGAACTGCTGGCTCTCGTCATACAGAAAGAGCCGCGCCCCATCCGGCAGATAAAAGCGACTATAGACCAAATTGATGCTGTAAGCCCCGGGGCATACGATTCTCAATCTCCAGACGCGCCCGCCGTCGCCGAGTTCCCTCCATTCACCGCTGTTCTTCAGATTGAAGGCAACTTCAAAGGGGTACCCAAAGCGAAAGGGAAGCCCCATCGCCTCCTCCAGACTATCCTCCGCCAGAAGCGCCTTGAGGTCAAGCGGCAGGGTAGCCACGGTTGCCGCCGGAGAGAGAGAGCTGCCGGACAGTCCGTACGGAGTCGCCTTCAGGCTGACCTGCCCCGCCACCGGCAGCGCCTTAAGGCAAACCACGCCGATAATCAGCATCCAGAATCGAATCCAACTCATTATGACCCTACCCTAAAGCGGAGAGCAGCATAGTTTATCATATTAATCTCAATATCGGTCGGTAAAGGTGTCAACTGTTGCAAAACAACCGGTCGGAAAAGAGGCGTCGACTATCTACCGGCAAAATAAAACCGCTTCCTCGGAAAACCAAGAAAATTAGCGTCATCCGGCTCAAATTCATCGCTTCCGACAAATGATGCGCAATCTGAATTCGTTGTTATATTATAGCACATTCAACAGAGCGAATCATTCCATCAAAGGTAACTTAAAACAGTTCGGAGTAGTCCGAAGGAGGTAATATGGGTGTTACCATCAAGAAGGTAGATTATTTCTATGTCAAAGTGGGCGACCGACCCGGTCAGGGGTACAAAGTTCTCTCGCTTTTGCGGGAGAAAGAGGTCGACCTGGTAGCCTTCACCGCCTTTCCCTCAGCGCGGGGTCAGGCGCAACTTGATTTCGTTCCCAAAGACTCTGCCCGGTTGCAGTCAGTTGCCGCCAGTGCCAAAATTAAGTTAACGGGTCCCAAGAAAGCGTTTCTGGTGCAAGGGGAGGACCGCCCCGGCGCCATCGCCGAACTTCACAAGAAATTGGCAGACGCCAAGATTAATGTTTATGCCGGAAACGGCGTCGCCGATGGCACCGGTCGATTCGGGTATATCTTCTGGGTCAAACCGAAGAAATTTGATGAGGCGGCAAAGGTTCTCGGAGCGGAGTAGTCCAGAATTCGGTACTTGAGGGCGCCAGGCTATGGCAGCCGTCTCAGCGCCAGCAGCGTGATGTCGTCGGAGCGCGGATGTTCCCGCCGGAACAGATTGAGAGCCGCAATGATTTCAGCGCTCAGCTTTTCGAGAGGCTGCCGCCAGGCGCGCCGGAGAATCTCCAGCAGTCGCTCTTCGCCAAATTGCTCCTCGGAAGCGTTAAAAAGCTCAGTCACTCCATCGGAGTAAAAAAGCAACAGGTCCTCCGGTTGCAGGTAGGTTTCATAGACCCGAAATTCGTAGTCGGGAAGAACTCCAATCACCAGGTCGGACGGCTCCAGCCTGACCATGCCGCCATTCTCAGAAATAATAAATCCCGAGGGATGCCCGGCGTTTATGTACTCCATTCTTCCGGAGTCGGCCTCATAAATTCCGACCACAACCGAAATATACTGCTCCACGCTGGTGAACTGGCAGATTAAACCATTGAGTCGCTCCGCCAGTTGCTGCAGGCTGTAATTCCCCCCTTTGAGCAGGTGCGACCGAAGCACCGCCTGCGCGTTGGCCATCAAGAGTGACGCGGGAATCCCTTTGCCGACCACGTCACCAATGGAGAAAAAGAGACGGTTTCCATCCAGCTGAATTATATCATAAAAGTCGCCGCCGACATCGCTTGCAGGTAGATTGTACCCCAGGACAGCGCATCCCGGTAACTCCAGCGTTCCCTGCGGAAGAAAGCGCTGCTGAATCTCCCGCGCAAGTTCCATATCCCGCTGCATTGAAATCAGCTTTTTTTCCTTTTCCAGCAAGCGGGCGTTTTCGATTACTTTGGCGGTCTGCGTCCCGACAATTCCGAGAAAGCGACGGTCATCATCAGTGAATCCGCCCGAAATCTTTTTGTTGATTATTACCAGCGACCCGATCATTCCCCCGTGTGAGAGGAGCGGTGTCGAGAGAATCGAGCTTATCTGAAGTTCCTTCAGCCGCAGTCCCCGGAGACGCTCATCCTCCGACGGGTTATTGCTTACAAAAATCGCCCGGTTCTTCAACATCCAGCCGGTCAGACTTTCGTTTAGATGGAAAGGGATATGCTCATCGGTCTGGGCAAAATCCCGGACGAAGGTGCGGAAGCGGTCGGCATGATTTTCCTCCTCCTGGAGCAGAAAGACCGCCCCCTGAGAGGCTTTGACCTTGCGCAGGCAATGGTCGATGATTACCTGGGTAATCTCTTCCACGCTCATCATGGCATTGATGGCGTTGGATATCTGATTGAGAGCCGAGAGCTCCTCCAGCGCCTGGCGGAGGCGGACGGTTTCGGCATCAAAATTGTTTGTCATTCAGGACAACTCAGGTTATATTAGGCTTGGCGATTGAGTTGCACCAATAATACAAACAATTTGGCATAAGGCAAGACCTTTATACAGTCTCTAAGACTGCCTCACTGGAGAAAATGCAATGCTTGCTCCCGGCTCGAAATTCGGCGACTACCTGATTGAAGAAGTCATCGGGGCCGGCGCCATGGGGGTGGTTTATCGCGCCGTCGATACCCGGCTGGACCGCACTGTCGCCCTTAAGCTGATAGCCGACAAGTTAGCCAAGACTCCCGGCTACAAGGAGCGGCTGGCTTCCGAAGCGCGCGCCGCCGCCAAAATCGATTCCCCGTATGTCGTCAAAGTCTGGGAATATTCCGAGATTAACGGACGCCCTTATATTTCGCTGGAATATCTGCCGGGAAATGACCTCCGCTCTGCCTTCGATGCCGATTTCCCCACTCGCTGGGAACTGGCGCGTCAGATTGCCCTGGGATTGAAAGCGGCACACGACCAGGGACTGGTGCATCGCGACCTCAAACCGGAGAACATCAAAATAGCCCCCGACGGCGTCGCCAAAATCCTTGATTTCGGTCTGGCAAAATCGGCTTATGCCGATAGTGTTGACCAGTTCGGCAATATCGAAGGAACCCTGTATTATCTATCGCCCGAACAGATTACCGGTGAAAATGTAACCTGCCTTTCCGATATATTCAGTTTCGGAGTCGTGCTATTCGAACTGCTGACCGGACGCCGCCCGTTTGAAGGGGTCTATTCTGCCGCCATTGTTTATTCCATCCTGCACGAGGACCCGCCGCCTCCAACCAGCATTCAGAAAGAACTCCCTTCCTGGGCTGATGGCTTCCTGCTCAAGCTTCTCGCCAAGCAGAGTTCCGCTCGTTTTGCCGGCATCGCCGAAGTCGCCGCGCAGATGGAAACCTGCCTGCGCACCCAGGGAAAACCCTGTCCCACCGATGAGCTGAAATCGCGGCAGACGGTTACAGTCATTGACCTGAAAAATCTCTCCCCCGATACCAGTTGGGAATATTTCTGTGTCGGTTTTACTGAGGAACTAATCAATGAACTTTCCCGCCGCACCAATCTGGTTATTGCGGCGGAACCTTCCACGTCGTATTCCCGTGATATTCGGGAGATGTTTGAGCGCTTTCGGACCGATTTTATTATCATCGGTTCCCTGATGAAGTGGCAGGAAAAGATTAAACTTCACCTGAAAATCTATACCCGCCAGAATGCCGCCCTTGTTTCCGGCGAGAATTATGAATCTGACGCTGAAAGCATTTTTACTGTTCTCTCTCAAGCTGCCCATGACACAGCTGAGAAACTTTTCGAGTTGACCGGCCAGCAGGCGGTCGAATCGGAGGGACATCTGCGCACGGATATCGCCGCTTTTGACTTCTACCTCCAGGGAAAGAACTACTATCGGATGAACAAGCCGGAAGAACTGCTTCTTGCCGAGCGGATGTTCAAAAAGGCGCTGGAGATAGACCCGATGCTGGCTCATGCCCACTCTGGACTCTCCGATATCTATGCTTTTCAATTCATGGCATATTACGAACGCACCGAAGAAAAAATCGCCATGGCTAAGTCTGAGGCTCTCAGAGCGATTCAGATATCCCCGCAACTGCCGGAGGCGCATCGCTCCCTGGGACGGTACTATATGCTGACCGGCAACTATATTGAAGGGGAAAAGTCGCTCCTGAGGGCAGTGGAACTTAATCCCAAGTTTGCTGTCGGTTATCGCACTCTCGCCTGGCTCAAGGAACTTGCCCGAGACCACGAAAAATCGGTCTATTGGGCGAATATGGCGCTCCGCTACGCCCCCAACGACCTGGAAACGCTTCTTCTTCTCAGTATTATTAATATGGACCTGCGCCGCTATACCGCCGCCATGGCGACCCTGCAACGGGCGATAGAACTGGCGCCCGATTACGGGCGCGCCTATTATGGCTTGGGTACGGTTTATATGAGGCTGGGAGTCCTGGATCTCGCCCTCGAGAATTTTTACTTGGCGCTAAAGTACAAAGGGGACCCCAATGCCTATATCGATGCCGGGTTTGTCCTGATAATACTGAAGGAGTACGAGGAAGCCCGAATCCGTCTCAATGAATCGATTCGAGAGAATTACTTCTCCTTCATTGCATATTATTATCTTGGTTTGCTTGAGAAAATCTGCGGCAATCAGGAGGAAGCGCGTCAGAACTTTCGGCAGTCGGAAAAACTGGCGCGAGAGGCTATCGCCAATGACCTCAATAATCCCCATATCCAGGCGTACCGCGCGCTCGCCCTGGCCAGCCTGGGGAATTTTCCGGAGGCGCTTAATATCATACAAAATCTGGAAGCGATTGAAGAACTTGATGGAGATGTAATTTATCATCAGGCGCGAGTCTATGCCCTGACCGGCGACCAGGCGAAAGCGCGCACCTCTCTGGACCGCGCTCTGAAAGCGCATGCCGGACCTTCCGAAAAAGAGGCCGCCTTGGACCCGCATTTCTCAGCCCTTTTTGCCTCCTCGAAAATTCAGGCGGCATAAACCGTCTCACAGTTGATAGAATAACCGCCGCTCAACGGAGAAAATTCTATTTTAAACTCGCTCGAGCATTCATCAATGCTGTTAGAATTCAATTGCGGAGACCTTTTTTCAATCCTATCTTTAGATTGAGCCGTATCAGGCAGTAGAGTTTCATCATATCAGTACAGTTAGGATAGCGATATGATTAGCCATTGGGGAGACCAGTTTCATTCTTCGGGCGAAATAATAAATGCCGGTACTGCTGTCAATCAGTATGTAATTCTATCATACCTTGGCTCCGGCGGTATGGGACAGGTCTATCTGGCTGAAGACACTCGTCTTCATCGCAGAGTTGCCCTGAAATTCCTACCGGAAGCGGTGCGGCGGGATGACGAATTGCGCGCCCGGTTCCTCAATGAAGCCCGCGCCGCGGCCCAACTGAGTCATCCCAATATCATCACCATTTATGAAATCGGCGATTTCAAGGGCGCTCCCTTTATTGCCATGGAATTAGCCGAAGGTGACTCCCTTAAAGAGATTATCGAAAACTCTCCTTTGCCCCCGGATAAAGCGGTAGAATATACGATTCAGTTATGCGATGCCCTATCAGCGGCGCATCGGGCCGGGATAATTCATCGCGATATAAAGCCGTCCAATATCCATATTGACAAAGGCGGTAAAGTCAAAATCCTTGATTTCGGACTGGCACATATTGACGGTAAAGAGCTTTCGACCTCGTCGCACTCCACCACCGGCACCATCCAGTATATCTCCCCGGAACAGGTCAAAGGCGAAAAAATTACCGCCCGCTCCGACCTCTTTTCCCTGGGTGTTACGCTTTATCAAATGCTGACCGGACAGCTCCCCTTCACCGGCGAATATGAAGCCTCAATAGTCTATGCCATCGTCAACGAGCCGCCGCCGGCGCCCTCAGAACTTCGGCCGGACATTCCCGACTCGCTGGAGCGGATTCTACTCCGCCTCTTAAGCAAAGACCCGCAGAACCGTCACCCCTCAGCGGAAGCGCTCAAGCAGGACCTTCTGAGCGCTTTCGATGCTAACAGTCACCCAGGGACAGTGAAAGAGCGCCGAAAGGGACTGCTTCCTATGACAATAATTATATCAGGCGTGGTTGTGGCAGCGATATTGTTTCTGGTAATCTTCTCAAGCCGTCTCTTCAAGAATGACCTGGAAGGGAAAAGAGTTGTCGCGGTTCTGCCGTTTGAAAATCTCGGTGTTCCCGAGGATGGTTATTTCGCAGATGGCATGACCGACGCCATCACCACCCGACTGGCGAAATTTGAGGAATTAAGTGTAATCTCCCGCGCCAGCGCTATGAAGTACAAAGATATTCGTCTGGCGCCGCAGGAAATCGGCGAAGAGCTCGGCGCCAACTATCTGTTAACCGGCACTATCTACTGGGACAAGAACCATTCCCCGGCGCAAATCAAAGTCAACATCAGTCTGGTCCGCTCCTCGGATGGCACCAATCTCTGGGCAGAATCGTACGAAAAAGTCTTTGACAGAGTCTTTGCTCTGCAGGCTGACATAGCCGATGACCTCACCCGGGCTTTCCGAATCGCGGTTAGGTCGAAAGAAGCCGCCGGTTCCGAAGAAAGCCCCACCACCAGCCTGGCCGCTTACGATTTCTACCTCCGCGGCATCGATTACTTCAACCGCTCCTGGTTCAAAGATGATATCGATATCTCTATCAGAATGTTCGAACAGGCGATATCACTCGATTCTAATTTTGCCCTGGCGTATGCCATGCTTGCCCGTGGTCATGCCAGCATTTACTGGGAGAACTATGACCACTCCGCTGCTCGTCTGAAGAAAGCCGAAACGGCGGCGTTTAAGTCACTGGAACTTGATCCTGATCTGGTCGAGGGGCATCTGGCGCTCGGCTATTATTATTATCATTGCCATCTTGATTTTCAGAATGCCATGAAGGAATTCCAGATTGCCCTCAAGAGTCAGCCCAACAACAGCGACCTTTACAACGCCATAGCCGCGGTTCAGAGACGCCAGGGGAAATTCGATGAAGCGGTGGACAATTTTAAGAGGGCGCTGGAGCTTGACCCCCGCTCACACCTGAAGGCTTTTGAAGTCGGACTTACTTATGGCATGATGCGCCGCTATGATGAATCCGACCGGTATCTCGACCGCGCCATTTCTATTGCTCCGGATATGGCTCTTGGTCATATCTATAAAGCCTGGCTGCATATTCTCCGTGATGGCGACAGGGAGACCGCCCGTAAAATTCTGGCGCAGGCGCCCGAGCATGCTGACCTGGCGCGCTCTAAATATTACTGGTGGTTGATACGGGTGATTGAGCCGGATATCGCCGCCAGCCTCCGCCGGCTCCAACCGTTTCCCGACACCGTGGCATATTATCTTCAGGCGGCGCAGTTTCATCGGCTTCTCGGCAACAGCCGCGAAGAGCAGAGATACTCCCAGATGGTGGTTGACCTGATTAATCGTCAGATTGCCGAACGCCCCGATGATGCCCGTCTGCACAGCAGCCTCGGGATAGCATACGCCGGGTTGCGCCAGAGAGAAAAAGCGCTGGGTCATGCCCGCAAAGCGCTGGAGATTCTGCCGACTTCACGGGAAGCGTTCGACGCTCCCTTTTGGGCTGTGAATCTGGCGGAGATACTGGTGATTTTTGGGTTAAATGATGACGCCGTCGGTCAACTGGAGTTTCTGATGAATATCCCGGGATTTGTTTCGCCTCCTTATTTGAAACTCGACCCGCTCTGGATTCCTATGCATGGCAACCCTCGCTTTGAAGCGCTTGCCGCCGGCAGCGCCTGATTTGGCTCGGGGGGCATCAACAGCAATGGCTCACTCAGTTTTTTCTTCTCAGCGCCATAATCGAGGCGCCGACTACAATTCCAATCGCCATCCCCAGCAGCATATTGTCCAGCGCCGCTCCCAGAAGTAAACCGATACCAAGTCCGATTGCCAGCCAATAGAGTCTCAATCGTCGCGACAAAGAATTGTCAAAACCGGCAAGGACAAGGACAGTTCCGGCTAATAAGACTCCGATATTTCCGTAAAGTTCTCCGGTATGCCGGAATTCATCAGCCACCGTGAAAAAACCGATAATGGCAAGAACGGTTAGAGCAAAACCGATTATGCGCTGTGCTTTCATCTCTTAAGCCCTTTTAGTGTCGAAACCGAATTAATCGTCATCAGTATCAGTTGATTTGATACCGTACCGCGCCATTTTGTCTTTCAATCCTTTGCGGGTGAGGCCAAGCGCTTTCGAGGTCTGAAGTATATTCCCTTTATGTTTCGCCAGCGATGCCCCAATCAGATCCCGTTCAACTTTCTCCACCACGCTTTTCAAATAACCTTCCGGCGACTCGGTCTCCGGGACCTCTTCGTACACCTTGCCGAAAATCTCGGGCGAGAGGTCGGAGACATCAATAATTCCGCTCTGCTCACTGACCACGGCGGCCCGTTCCAGCTCGTTCTCCAGCTGGCGGATATTTCCGGGCCAGTCAAAGCGGCTCATAAGGCTCATTGCCGACGGGGTAATACTGAGGGTTTCAATGCCCAGTTTAATTTTGAGTCGCTGCAGGTACTGGTGTACCAGAAGTGGAATATCTTCGCGCCGCTCCCGCAGTGGTGGAAGTTCGATAAGGAAAGTGCTGAGACGATAGTACAGGTCGGGGCGGAACTGCCCATTCTTCATCTCCTCCTGCAGATTCCGATTAGTGGCGGAGATAACGCGAACATTGACAAATTCGGTCCGGGATGCCCCCACCGGCCTGATTTCGCCGGTTTCAATCACCCGCAGGATTGCCACCTGGGTGGAGAGAGGGGCTTCCCCGATTTCATCAAGAAAGATCGAGCCGCCGTCAGCCTCCCGGAAAAGCCCCGGTTTATCCCTGTCGGCGCCGGTAAATGCCCCTTTAACATAACCGAACAGCTCCGCCTCCAGTAGAGTCTCCGTCTTGATTCCGCAATTCTTGATGACAAACGGTTTCTGCCGCCTTGGGCTGTTATAATGTATGGCGCGGGCTATTAATTCTTTGCCGGTGCCGGTCGGACCGGTTATCAGCAGGGGGGAGTCATTGGCGGCAACCTTGGAGGCGGTCATCAGCACCTTCTTAATTGCCGCCGATTTCCCAATGATATTTTCAAAGGCGAACTGCTTGTCGA
>JBFMEF010000110.1 GCA_040753495.1 Candidatus Zixiibacteriota bacterium | reverse complement strand
GCTTTGACGTCCCGAATTTCTTTTTCAAATCAAAAACCAGCTCGGGGGCTTCAATTACCAGGTAACCGTTATTTATGGCGTTCCTTTTATAGGTTTCAGAGAATGACCCGGCTATCACCAAGCTAAGCCCGCGGTATTTCAGCGCCGTCGCCGCCTGCTCGCGAGAACTTCCGGTGCCGAAATTGAATCCCCCCACCAGAATATCTCCCTCTTTTACTATCTTTCCGAATTCCGGGTCGTAATTTTCCATTACCACCGAAGCCTGCTGCCGCGGGGTGAAGTCGTCGATATAAGTATATTTCCCGGGATATATTCCATCGGTATTCAGATTATCCTGATGACAGAAAATCAACTCGCCGGTAATTGATTCCGGAAAACCATCGATAATGCGCACTTCTTGTGGAGGGGCAGCCGGTTTTTCCTTGACCGCTATTTTCCCTTCCGGCAGTTCCGGATCCCCCTCATACGGAAAATCTATCCGCCCCGATATTGCCGATGCCGCCACCACCGCCGGAGACGCCAGATATGCCTGCGCCTTCGGCGAACCCATTCTCCCTTTGAAATTCCGGTTGGTTGCCGAAATCCCTACCTCACCATCCTGAAGCAATCCTTTGCCCAATCCGATGCAGGGTCCGCATCCCGGTGGCAGCGGTATTGCCCCGGCTTCCAGAAGCGTCTGCCAGTCTCCCCGCTTTTCACTCTCCGATTGGACTTCGCTCGAGGCCGCCGATATATAAAATTCCACCGTCGCCGCCACCTTCTTGCCGCGCACAACTGCGGCCGCCTCGGCGATATCTTCCAATCGACTATTCACACAGGATACCAGATACGCCTTCTGTATCTTGATATTCTGTTTGCGGATTTCGCCGACTGCAGTCATTGTTTTGACACTGTTGGGACCAGAAACATACGGCTGCACCGTAGATAGTTCGAGACTCAGCTCTTTTGCATAGTATGCCTGTCGGTCTGCCTGAAGCGGTTCTCTTTCCAATTCGGCAATGCGCGCTTTGTTAAGGCGCGGATGAACCCCTTTACCGTCCTGGTCCGATGGCACCCCCGCCAATCCTCGTTTGGCAATATATTCCGCTCTATGCTTCAGCCATTCAATGGTAACCTCATCAATCGGGAACAATCCCACCAGCGCTCCCCATTCGGTGGTCATGTTGGCGATAGTCAAGCGCTGGTCGATATTAAGAGACTTTACCCCATCGCCGCCAAATTCGAGCGCAAAATTGAGCACTTCATCTTTGTTAAAAAGACCGCAGAGAGTAATGATGACATCCTTTCCGGTTACCCCCGGCATTAACTTTCCGGTCAGTTCCACCTTCGCCACCGGCGGCACCTGCCACCAGGTCTTGCCGGTCGCCCAGATTGCCGCCGCATCGGTCCGGACTATAGGCGTTCCCAGACAGCCCAGACCGCCGTACATATTAGAATGCGAATCTGATGCCACCGCCATTGTTCCGGGCCAGGCATATCCCTCCTCGCACATTATCTGATGTCCTATCCCGCGGCCCGCCGGATAGAAATCAAGCCCCATTTCTCTGGCAAACTGCTCAATCTTGGAATACTTCTTGAGATTTTCCTCGCTTTTATCCTGAACATTGTGGTCAAGCGTGATTACCACCTGGCGAGGATTGGCGATTCTGGTGGCGCCAATCTGTTTGAATTTTGGGATTACCGCGCCGGTGTTGTCATGCGTCATGCAATATGCCGGCCTGATGGTAAGATAATCCCCCGCCTGTACAATATGCCCCTTTTCCAGCCCGACGGCAAACCGCTGGGCTACTTTTTCTACGAGATTTTGTGGAGTCATCCTTATCGCCTGTTATTAGGTTTCTATTTTGTTGGCGATAAAGATAAGTTAAAGGATATAGCCAGGTCAATAGGCTATCTGAACGGCAGGCTCAAAACCCCGCAGTTTTCGGCATCAGGAGTGCGCCCTTTCAGCTTTCTTTCCACTCCTCGTAATTCTGCTTAATCTGACGAATATGACCGCTGACGTGATTAACATAAATAGTCAACCACCCCTCCAATGTCTCTTTGCCTCTCTCCGGATGCATATAATACTTCTCCCATTCACTCTCCGGAAGCGCCGCTATCAAATCATAGGTTGTCAGACGGAGCCATTTGAACAACTCCAGGTAATCTTCGGTACTTTTCTCATTATAGTCTAATCGCGCCGCCCACTCCTGCTGATTATATGCCATAATCTGATGCCCCGATTCTGCCAGCGCCATCCGGCAGCGCAGATAGCCGTGGGTTTCACTGTCCACCAGGTGCACTATAATCTCGTTTATTGACCACTTGTCGTCAGATGATTTGAACCACCAGGCTTCCTTTGGAATCTCCATCAAAGTATCGATAAGATCATCATAACCCCGCCCAAACTGCTCTATCATCTCTTTTCTTGTTACACCGTCCATGTTGCGCTCCGATTAGTAAAATATTCTTACAAACATTCCCTTTATACGAAAATTAAACGGAAAACGCCCCTATTCTTTTGGAAAACAGAGATCTGATTTCGCATCTGTTATTCAAATCTCAAAAATTGCTGATTCCGCGGGGCGGAACCGAAGCTTCCGTCGCCGATTGAATCCCCGACGCCACCTCTGTTATTATCCCCTTCTGCTGATAAATCGGCCGCACCAGTTTGCGCATCTCCGGAAGTTTCCTCATAAATATCAACGCCCCAAGAACAGTTATCATTCCGCCTATCGCCAACGTTAAGGGCGCGCCAATCCGTCCCGCTATCGTTCCTGCCAGAAGGCTTCCCAGGGGCGTCATTCCCATAAAAGACATCGCGTAAAGACTCATCAAGCGCGCCCGTTTATCATCATCGACAATCGTCTGAAGCACCGTATTGCTTGACGCCATATGCACCATCATCCCGAATCCGGTCGGATATAGAAGCAGCAGCGACAGAATGAAATTTTTCGACATCGAAAAAACCGCCAGAGCGCTTCCCATGATGATTGCCGCAATCGCAATCCATTTCCCCAGACCGACCACACTTTTCCGCGCCGCCAGGAATACGGCGCCGGTCAATGCCCCCAATCCGGTTGCTCCCAGCAGATACCCCAGAGTATTCGGTCCTCCGTGAAGAATATCTCTGGCAAATATCGGCATCAGCACCGTAAATGGCATCGCCATAAAATTGAGAAGAGACAAGAGTAGAAGTATCGACCGAATCGGCGCAAAACCAAAAGCGTAGGTAAATCCTTCTTTCAATCCCTCTGTCATACCGGCGTTTTTCTTGATGCTCTTGCTGTCGGAAATCCGCATTGCCATTATTGCCGCAATCACCGCTACGAAACTTAGACCATTTATCAAGAAGCAAACTCCCTCTCCAACCAGGGCAATCAGAATTCCGGCGATGGTCGGTCCAATCAAGCGTGCCCCGTTGAAAATCGATGAATTCAGCGCTATGGCGTTGCCCAGGTCTTCCCGTTTGTCAATCATCTTGACCACCAGCGATTGCCGGGTCGGTATCTCGAAACCGTTTATTACGCCCAGTATTATCGCCAGCGCGACGATATGCCAGACCTCCACCGTTTCTGTCAAAACCAGTAATGCCAGCGCCAGCGCCTGAAACATTGCCAGATACTGGGACACCAGGAGAATCTTCATTCTGTCCCAGCGGTCGGCCAGCGCGCCGGCAATGGGCGCCATGATGAAAGTGGGCATCTGCCCGGAAAATCCCACGAGCCCCAGAAGAAACGGAGAATTGGTCATCCGATAAACCAGCCACGACACGGCGACCCGCTGCATCCAGGTCCCGATTAGCGATATCCCCTGACCGATGAAAAAGAGGCGGTAGTTGCGATGCCTCAGGGCGCGCAGGATATGGCGCAAAGTTCTGCCCGAAGCAGCCGTTATCTCGCTGGCAATCATGCTCTCTTGTGCGTTCCTCGGCTTACCGGCTTCATTTAGACCTTAATATAGCACGCGATTTATCCAAATCAAGCGGTCTAAATTCAGAAGAAAGCGGGAGATTTTCCCAAATGACAAACTCCCACATGAGCCTTAGTTAAAGATAATTGTTAGTAATTTGTTAGGGGTCTTGACATTATTAAGTTGCCTCCTTTATCTCCCTCCTGTAAATTTAAACTTAACCCTTCTTCAATCAGATTTGAGGGTACTATGGCGCATGAAAATATCCTTGTCGTAGAAGATGAGGAAGATATTCTGCAGTTAATCAAATACAACCTGACCAAAGAGGGGTATCACGTTACCGGCGTCGGCACCGGTGAAGCCGCCCTGAAAACGGCGCGTCAGTCTCACCCCAAATTAATCATTCTTGACCTGATGCTTCCCGGCATCGACGGTCTGGAAGTCTGCCAGATTCTCAAACATGATGCCACCACCGCCCAGATACCGGTCATCATGGTGACCGCCAAGGGTGAGGACTCCGATATTATTACGGGACTTGAGGTTGGAGCCGATGATTATATCGTCAAACCGTTCAGCCCGCGGGTGCTGACCGCCCGCGTCCGCGCCATCTTCCGCAGGAAAGCCAAAGAGAAAACCGGTAACCTCGAATCGTTGAAAATCCATGAAATTACCATCAACCCGGGCCGACATGAAGTGCTTGTTAAAGACAAGCCGATTGACCTCACCCTCACCGAATTCCTCATTCTCCATTTCCTCGCCCGACGTCCCGGCTGGGTTTATTCCCGATATGAGATAGTCAATGGTGTTCGAGGTGAAGAAACCATCGTTACCGACCGCTCGGTCGATGTTCAAATCGTTGGCTTGCGTAAAAAGTTAGGCGCCGCCGGAAAATATATCGAAACCGTCCGGGGAGTGGGATACCGGTTCAAGGATAAGTGATGCCGCGCAAGAAAATCCTCTGGCGTCTATTTCCTTCTTATTTGATTATCACCTTTTTCATTCTGATAACCGTCGGCTGGTTGGGCCAGAATACAATCCGCAAGGCCTGGCTCGCCGAAACCCGCGAGAGCCTGCGCTCCCGTTTGGAGCTATTCGGCAGTTTTATAGCCGACCACGTCTCCGCCGGGCAGTATGCCGTCGTAGATTCTCTCTGTAAGGAGATGGGACGTCGTTCAGCCACCCGCTTCACCATGATTCTGCCTTCCGGGAAAGTAGTCGGCGACAGCCGGGAAAACCCGAGCGACATGGATAATCACTCAAACCGCCCCGAGGTGCAGGACGCGCTCACCTCCGGCGCCGGCGTCTCTATCCGATACAGCAATACCGTTTATTACACCCTTATGTATCTGGCACAACCGCTGCGCCGGAATGGCGCCAATATCGGGGTAATTCGAGCCGCCGTCTCTATCGAATCGATAAATGACGCCATCAACGGCATTAGAATCAGAATGGCTCTGGGGCTTTTAATTATTACCGTATTGGTGGCGGTGGTCAGCCTTTATTTCAGCCGACGAATCAGCCGCCCTATCGAAGAACTCCGGGATACCGCCGCCAGATTTGCCCGAGGGGAACTAAGTTCGCGGATTTATTTGAAAGATTCCGAAGAAATCGAAGCCCTGGCGCTGGCGATGAACGAAATGGCGGCTAATATCAACGAGCGGCTCAACACCATCACCCGACAGCGCAATGAGCGCGAAGCGATTCTGGCAAGCATGGTGGAAGGAGTCCTGGCGGTTGACAACGACGAAAAGATTATCAGCATGAATCAGGCGGCGGCACGACTTGTCGGGGTGGACCTTAATCGGGCGATAGGGAAGACCGTGCCGGAGATTATCCGCAACCACGACCTCAATCTGGCGGTAAAGAGCGCCCTGGCAAGTCCCCAGCCGGTCGAACGGGAAGTATATATCCCCGGCGCCTCCGAGCAGTTTCTGCAGGCGCATGGCGCTACCCTGCGTGACGCCAACGGAAATATCATTGGCGCCCTGATTGTCTTGAACGATGTCACCCGCATCAGAAAGTTGGAGACGATGCGTCGCGACTTTGTCGCCAATGTCTCCCATGAGCTGCGCACCCCCCTTACCACCATCCAGGGATTTGTGGAAACTCTTCTTGATGGCGCCCTGAAGAATCCCGAGGAAGCGGAGCGTTTTCTCAAAATTATAGAAAAACAGGTGGACCGCCTCAATGCCCTTATCGCCGACCTCCTCAGTCTTTCCCGCTTGGAAGATGAATCCCAGCGCGCATCCCTGGAATTAGAAGAGTTTGGCTTGAGAGAATTGCTTTCTGACTGCCTCCAGGCATGCGAAATTAAAGCGAAGGAAAGAAGCGTTGAGTTGTCGCTCGATTGCCCTGAAAACCTGACGGTCATGGCGAACGCGCCGCTTCTGGAACAGGCGGTCGTCAATCTGATCGATAACAGCATCAAATACTCGGAGCCGAACAGCCTGGTGGCAGTGGCGGCAAAGGAAGATTCAGCCTCCGTTCATATTTCGGTTAGCGACAAGGGCTGCGGCATCGAATCGGAGCATATCTCAAGGATTTTCGAGCGATTCTACCGCATTGATAAGGGGCGAAGCCGCGCTATGGGGGGGACCGGTCTCGGGTTGGCGATTGTCAAACATATTGTTCTGGCACATAAAGGAAAGATTAATGTCGAGAGCGCAGTAGGCAAAGGAAGCGCGTTCACTATAATTCTGCCGCGCAATTAGTTGCATTGCACAGTGGCTGTTGTCGACGACAAATCTGTTTTCCACAACGGCCTCAAACCAATAAACGATAACACCGAATGAAATAATTCAGTATTAACAGAACCCTAACATATTCCTAACAATGATTCGGTTCTCTTATTCCGCGAGAGTTATTATGGACTTTCTATCTGACTACTGGGAAGATGAATAGTCCGACAAAAATGTTAGATTAAATCAGGAAGGGAAAAAGATGTTGCGAAACGCACTCATGACAGCGCTGCTCTTGGTCACACTGCAGACAATTACTCCGCTGGCGGCAGAAACAAAACTGGAAGGGCGGGTATTCGGCAGCTGGAGCTTGAATATGACGGAAGGAGCCGACAGCTATAATAAATTCGGGCTGGACCGTTCATATATTACCGCCAAATCAAAAATCAGTGAATACACCTCGGCTGTAATTACTTTCGACTTGAAAGAGAAGAATTCTGATGTCGATAACGGTTACTACATAATTCTCAAGTACGGATATCTTGACTGGCAGCCGGAATTTGCCTCCGGCTACCTCAATGTCATACTGGGATTGCAATCTGTGAAATATATCGGATTTGCTGACAATAACGTTTGGAAACGCCGTTACATAATCAGAACCGTTGGCGACTTCAACAAATTCCGTTCCTCCGCCGACCTCGGAGCGACCTTCAATTTCAAACTGGGTGAGAAAGGAAAATGGGGCGAAGCGGCCTTGTCTGTTTTTAACGGCGCGTCCTATTCCGATGTCGTGGAGAAAAATAAGCAGAAAGATATCAATCTTTTCCTCGCCCTGAAGCCTTTTACCGACGACCCGGAATGGGGCAATAGCGCTCTTGCCGGGCAGTTTTACAGCGGCACCCAGAATATCGCTTTTGGCGACTCTCTGGAAGGGGAAGACTATGGCCGCAAGATATTCTCCATCGCCGGCTCGCTGGCGAATAGCGACCGCTTTGACCTCGGTGTGGACCTCAACTGGCAGACGCTCGGTCAGGGTCAGGGTATCGCCGACCTTTCACAGTTCGCCCACTCTTTCATAGCTTCGCTCCATCTGAGAAAATTCGTGGGGGAGAATTCCCTGCTTCGCACTCTCAATTTCTTCGGGCGATACGACGCTTTTGACTATAACACTGAAATCGACGATGATGGCCACAGCATGTACATATTCGGTATGGAGTGCGCCCCGGCTAAGAATATTAAAGCCTCACTTAATTATCGCACGATTGATTACCAGGAATCAGGGAAGAAGAGTGATGAGTTTTTAAGCCTCAATACTGATTTGAAATTCTAAGATTTTGAATATTACGCAGGAGGAAATATGAAAAGGATAGCTTTAATTGCCGGTTTGGTTCTGGCGACTTTCAGCATCGCGCTGGCCGGCAATATTACAATCAAAGGTTCCGACACCCTGGTTCGCCTCGGGCAGAAATGGGCCGAGGAATATATGAAGAAAAACCCCGGCTCCGTCATCCAGGTTTCCGGGGGCGGTTCCGGCACCGGCATTGCCGCCCTTATAAATGGTACCACCGAAATTTGCCAATCCTCTCGTCCTATGAAAGAGAAGGAATACAAATTGGCGAAGGATAAAGGTGTTACCCCGCATGAAGTAGCGGTGGCGCTGGATGGAATTGCTGTCTTCCTCCACGAGAAAAATCCGGTCGCAGAACTTACCCTGGCTCAGCTTAAAGGTATTTACACCGGAGTCATCACCAACTGGAAAGAGTTCGGCGGACCTGACCAGAAAATTATCCTCTACGGACGTGAAAATAACTCCGGCACCTATGCCTTTTTCAAAGAGCATGTTCTCAATGAAGAGGACTACGCTGACCAAACCCAGACTCTTCCCGGCACCGCCGCCGTTGTCAACGCCGTTTCCAAGGATGAATGGGGAATCGGCTACGGCGGTATCGCCTGGGCAAAAGGAGTCAAGGACTGCGCCGTAAAAAAGGACGACAGCTCGCAAGCGGTTCTGCCGACAATGGAAACAGTCTCCGGCGGTTCCTACCCGATATCTCGTGAACTCTACTGGTATTTCAATGGCGTCCCTACCGGCGAGCTCAAAGAGCTGGTAAACTGGGCCCTTTCTCCGGAAGGACAGAAAGTGGCGGAGGAAGTTGACTATATTCCGCTCCCCAAAGAAATTGCTGAAAAGAATCTGATTAAATGAATCGGACTCGACTTTGACCCTCCTCTTTTTCTGAATGTGGGTGAGGCTGTTACCTCACCCACAAAATTATTAAGTGGGAATTGATGGAAAAGTACCAATTTAAGCCGAAATCAAGACTTCGAGAGTTTATTGGCGAGAAATTCATCGCCCTGAATGCCCTCGCCGCTCTTATCGGCATCCTCCTCATATTTACTTTCATCTTCAAGGAGGCCGTGCCTATTTTCACCGACCGGGAGGTTCAGGAAGAAGCCAGTCTCTCCAAGATGTTGTACAAACAGGTCTATTATGAAGGGCGAGAACCGAAATGGTCCTGGCAGCCCAACTCCACCGTTCCCAAATATTCTCTCCTGCCGCTGTTTCTCGGGACGATAAAAGCCGCCATTGTGGCGATGCTATTTGCCGTGCCTCTGGCGGTCGGCGCCGCCATATATACTTCCGAGTTCGCCTCCCGAAGAATGCGTGAATTAATCAAGCCGGTCATTGAACTTCTGGCCGGGCTTCCTTCGGTCGTCCTCGGCTTCTTTGCTCTGGTGATACTTGCCACGGCATTGCAGAAAACATTCGGCTTCACCTACCGTCTTAACGCAATAAACGCTGGTGTCGCCCTTGGCATTGCGGTAATCCCGATAATCTTTACCGTCGCTGAAGATGCCATGAATGCTGTTCCCAAGTCTCTCCGGGATGCCGCAATTGCCCTTGGCGCCAATCCCTGGCAGGTATCTTTCACTATGGTTCTGCCGGCCGCTCTGCCCGGAATTGCCGCCGGGGTAGTCCTCGGTTTCGGAAGAGCCATAGGCGAAACGATGATTGTGCTGATGGCTTCCGGCAATGCCGCCATCATCTCCGCCGGTTTCACCGAATCAGTCAGGACCTTTTCCGCTACTATTGCGGCCGAATTGGCTGAGGTGGTCTTTGGAAGTCCGCATTATAATGTGCTCTTCTTTATCGGGACACTCTTATTTATATTCACATTTGTCATAAATCTCGGCGGGGATTTCATTCTCAGTCGCCTCAAAGAAAAATTGCAGGGGAGAAGCTAATGGCTTCCATAAGCGAAAGTGTTACCGCCGCCAGCGCCTCATTTACACCGTACAATTTTGGTCCCAAATCCAAGGGGACCATACCGCGCGGTCTCACCCTGACTGCCGTCCTTATCATTGTGCTGATTCTGGCAGTAATACTTTTCAATATCATCCTCGGCGGAATAGGCATCATCTCCTGGGATTTCTTGAGCCGCCCTCCGGAACAGGGGATGGAAGCGGGCGGTATCTTCCCGGCAATATTCGGAACCGTGGCATTGGTTTTCCTCATGGTTATTGCTGTCATCCCCTTTGGCGTTCTGACAGCCATCTATCTTCACGAATATACCCGTCCTGACTCGTTAACCACCCGTCTCATCCGGGTGGCAGTCAATAACCTCGCCGGCGTGCCGTCGATAGTCTTCGGGCTTTTTGGACTCGGCTTTTTTGTCGGCTTTATCGGCTCCGGCATCGATTCAATCTTTTATGAACCGGGGCGCCCGGTCTGGGGTCAGCCGGCAATCATCTGGGCCGCCCTGACACTCTCCATTCTCACTATGCCGGTTGTTATTGTCTCTACCGAGGAAGCGCTTCGCGCCATTCCCCGCGAGCTGAAAGAAGCCAGTTATGCTCTCGGTGCCACCAAACTTCAGACCATTGTTCGTATTATCGTACCGCAGGCAATGCCGGGGATTTTCACCGGAGCCATTCTTGGCATTAGCCGCGGAGCCGGTGAAGTGGCTCCTATCATGTTTACCGGGGCGGCATATTATCTGCCTTACCTGCCGACCCAACTGAATGACCAATTTATGGATTTAGGATATCATATTTATGTTATGGCGACTCAGTCTCCCGATGTTGAGAAAACCAAGCCGATTCTCTATGGCACCGTACTGGTGCTGCTCATCTTGACTTTTCTGTTGAATTTCGTCGCCATTTTTATCCGCTCCCGAATCAGAACGAGGCGCGTAAATGCTTGAGAAGACCGACAAAATCGTGAGGAGTAAACCTGATTCCGTGATACCGGCCGCCAAGTCACCGGAGCGTCATTACAAAATGACTGTCAGAAATCTTAATTTCTTCTACGGCAGCGCTCAGGCTCTTCATGATGTTTCCCTGAATATCGAAGAACATATGGTTACAGCCCTCATCGGTCCCTCGGGATGCGGCAAATCGACCTTCCTGCGGACTCTCAACCGTATGAACGAAACTATCCCCGGCACTCGCATGGAAGGAACGGTGCTCCTTGATGACATCGACATTTATAGAGATGTTAAGGATGTCTCCGCTATCCGCACCCGTGTAGGCATGGTCTTTCAGAAGTCAAATCCCTTTCCCAAACCGATTTTCGACAATGTCGCCTACGGTTTAAGAGTTAACGGGATTAAAGACCGCCGGGTTGTGGAGGAAGCGGTTGAAGATGCCTTGCGGCGCGCCTATCTCTGGGAAGAAGTCAAAGACAAATTGAGCCACAGCGCCTATCTTCTCTCCGGCGGGCAGCAGCAGCGTCTCTGTATCGCCCGGGCTCTGGCAGTCCGACCCGAGGTTCTCCTGATGGATGAGCCGGCCTCCGCCCTTGACCCCATTTCCACTTCTAAAATTGAAGATTTGATTGCCGAATTAAAGAATAACTATACAATTGTGATTGTTACGCATAATATGCAGCAGGCGGCGCGTATCTCCGATTTCACCGCCTTCTTCTATGAAGGATATATGGTTGAATTTGGCGAAACCAAGACCATCTTCACCAAACCGTCGCTGAAAAGAACTGAAGACTACATTACCGGCCGTTTCGGATGAGATAAGGAAGGGACGAAATGACCCGACATTTCCAGCGCGAAGTTGACCTGATTAAGAAAAAGATACTCTCTTTGAGCGCCATTGTCGAAGAAAGTGTGCATCATGCCGTCCGCGCCATAAGCGAGCGTGACCTCAAACTGGCTAATAAAGTCATCGAAAATGACGAAGAGATCGACCAGATGGAAGTCGAAGTGGAAGAGGAATGCCTCAAGACGCTGGCTCTTAATCAGCCGGTGGCGATTGACCTGCGCTTCATCATCGCCGTTCTTAAAATCAACAACGACCTCGAAAGAATCGGCGACCTGGCCGTCAATATCGCTGAGCGGGCCGCTTTCCTTGCCACCAAAGAGCGAATCGATATCCCTTTTGATTTCCGTGGAATGTCGGAAAAAGCCAAAGAAATGCTGCACAAGAGTCTTGATGCCCTGGTTAATATGGATTCCCATCTTGCCCGCGAAGTCATGCTGGCCGATGACGAAGTTGACGAGATGCACCGTAAAATGTACGCCCAAGTGCAGGAGGGGATTCTCAAAGAGCCGAACAAGTTGGACTGTCTGATAAATCTCCTGGCAGTATCGCGGCAGTTGGAGCGCATTGCCGACCACGCCACCAATATTGCCGAAGATGTTGTCTATACTATTGACGGCGAAATTGTCCGCCATGGCAAAATTGATTTCTATGCGTCAAAAAACGGGAAATCGCCGCAGTAGGGCACACGATATTCAGGTTAACTGCTTTTTTCTTGACAGCGCTAATCATTTTCAGGCGCATCTTTGGAATCCGATAAGCGAACGGATTACTCCAGATATATCCGCTGAAAGTTTTGGAAGCGAGTATTGAGTTCCTTGGTCAATTGCTCGAATTTCGTGATTTCTCCACCGTCAAGCGCCCGGCGCATTCGAACCGATAAAGTGTCAAAATAGACCAACTCTTTGGGGACCATGCCTGACAGATCTCTATCCCTCAAGTCCGCAGGGGCATCCACCGGAGATATCAGTCGAATCTTCTCTGTTATGCTTTCACAGGCTTTCGCGCGTTCGTTCACATCCTTCACCACCGGCAATGCGGCTGTAAATCGGGAGACTTCTGTCAGAGCCCGGTCAAAAGCCGGATAGGGTAGAGGCAGCAGGAAAACCGCCGTTGATTCGAAA
>JBFMEF010000109.1 GCA_040753495.1 Candidatus Zixiibacteriota bacterium | reverse complement strand
CCGGGAGCCGGGCGGAAGATTATCAATTTTGTCATAGACCGCTTCCACAATGGGGGAGGCTTTCTCGGCGAAGGTGATACTGAAAAGTATCGGGACCGAAACCGCCAGTCCGATGAAAACGAATATTACCCGCCGCTCCACTTCTTTCCCCTGCCATGCCCGTATCAGAAACCAGAGCAAGCCGACGCCGATAATAAGAAAAGATATAATTAGTCCGAGATTATTCATTGTCGGTCCCCAGATATGTCCGCTCGACGCCGAGAATCAGCCGCAAGGACATCGATATAACCCCCAGCGCGATTCCAATCATAATGGCTCGTTGGCCGGCAAGGTTGGGCGCTGTCATAATCCAGATAGCCAGATTCGGAATCTGCAGAAGCGAAAACTGCTCCGGTATCCAGGCGGTGGCATAAACGCCCAGTGGAGTCCGTCCCAGGAGAATGATGAAAGCGGCAATCAGAAGAATCGTCGCCTCTTTATTCTTGGCGCGGAAGGCGCGATATGATGCCGATGCCACATAGAATGCCAGAAGAGCGTACATCGAAGCCCCCAGCGGGTTGAATATCCAGTCGTATAGCATCTGGAAGAGCGACCCCTGCGCTGTCACATCAGCGGCGATACCTCCCGGATTGGCGATTTTGAAAAGACCGGCGGCAAGCATCAGGAAAAAGCCGGTCAAAGTCACGGCCGAAAATCCCCAGTCTTTCGCTTTCTTATAAATCTTATTGCCGTGAATCCGCACCAGATTTCCCCCGCCGAGGAAGAAAGCAAAGACAGCGATAATGTCAAAAAAGATGGAAAAATCTTCCCCCATCCGTTCGGCCGGAGGGAAAAAGACCGAGAGAATCAGAACGGTCCCGACCAGTGATGTAATAATGACCGGTATCTTTCGCTTCAACGCGTTTTCCTCATTGCCTTAGTTTTGTACCGTGAATAGCCTCAACATCAGGTCATACAACCGGGTAAAGAAAGAAACATTCCAAGCCTGCGACATGGTTGCCGCCACGACGCCGATGATTATAACTATCATGGCGAGCAGTTTGCCGACATCCTGACCTTTGAGCGAACCGAGTTGCTTGGGCTCGTTGGAGAGATATGCCGATGCCGCAAAAAGCTCTTCGCCTATCAATGTATAGTCACATGCCGCGACAAAGAAGGGCAACTGCGCCGGCTGCGCTGTCCCGGCAATCTGTATTGCGCCGATGGAGTTTCCTGTCTCGGCCAGAATCAGCGATTCGGCATAAAACGCTCCCAGGTAGAAACAGGTGGCCGGTTTCTCCCTGACCATGATACCATCAACCGCCGCCACATACCCGAACTGCTCATCAGTGATATATCGCACCATGTCATCGTTGTATGCGTCGGGACGGCCTGCCCCCATATATGCTTCCTTAATGGTTTCGCGCGCGGTGGTCATCACGATGGAACGGGATACCGGCATATTGATTTTTATATCATAATCGGCGACGACCTTTGCCACCCTTCCCAATAGCGTTATTCCGGCAATCGTCTGCACATCATCCATATCATTTATTCCGGGGACAAACAGAATCGGGCGACCCATTTCGGTAGCCCGCCCTATTGCCTCATCTATCGCTTCCAGTCCGGCAATTTTGCGGATGAACAGTTTTTTCCCCCGGCGGGCATGCGCTATGAAGTAAATGACCGCGCCGGCGATAAGACAGCCGATAATAAACAGGTTGGCAAGATTGAAATTGACCAGCTCCATACTTGGCGCTACCGGCGGTGTCGCCTCGGATAGATAGGGAACATCGGCAACCACAGCGGCCACCTTATAGCGATAACTCTTTTCGCCAACGACTCCGTTATCTTTATAGCGGGCCACATCCGGTCCGGTAAATCCAATGGACACAAATGAGTCGGAGGGCACCTCGGCGCGGTAAATTTCGTAACCGCCGATTAATTCCCGGTTGCTGCTTTCGGCCGGTTCCCAGGTGAGCTCAATGGTCTCGCCGCGGTCATACTTGAAATCTTCCGCAGTGATTTTCAGGGGAATCAGCATTGCCGCGCTGTCAATAGCGACACTATCGGTCTGCGCCGTCGGAGTCGCATATGAAATAAAGAGAAGGGCTAAAAGGCAAAAGAAGGTCGAGTATGATTTCGGCCCATTTTTCATCACTATCGGATCAGTCCCAGCCAGTCGCCGAAAATGAAATCCATCCGGCCAATCAGAAGCGACATACGGCTCATTACCGTATATCCGAACGATGCCCCGAAGGTTATCATAATGGTCCAGATGCCGATTTTAGCCATCCCGCCGAATGCCCCTTTGTGCTCTTTACTGAAGAAAAAGTAAACCAGCCCGGTGAAGGTTCCTACTGCCACCACGATATTGCCGACAATGCTGTACGGCGACGCCGAAAAGAGCGGGTCGCCGAACTTGGCGCTAAAGAGAGGCATCAGGGTATCTTCCACCTGAACCATCACATTGGAGGCGAAATAATTTATGATATAAAGACCGGCGGTTGCGCCGACAACGAAGGACAGCGGCCAGCGCGATATCCAGCCGATTTGAGGTATCAGCCGCAGAAGCATCATTAAGCCCAGAGTGGCGCCAATCAGAAGCCAGTAATCATGCCGCTCGGTGATTCCTTCCCAGAATAAGCCATGGATATTATCCCAGAATAAAGTCACAAACCAGTAGCCGGCCGAGATGCCGACAAATATCGACTCGCACAACTTGTACCAGGCATTATCACGATAGAGAAATGAAATAATCCCCAGAGTGAAGAAAGCCGCCAGCCAGAGTCCGAAATCGTTCATATCAGGCTCCACTTTCCCGGGCAGCATCCGCTTTCTTTTTTCTCTTGTCACCGAGGAAGAAAGCGGCATTACCGATTATTATAAAGGCAATCACGATAATATGCGAAAACGACTGCGAGACCATGAATTTAGTTCCTTTGCCAATCATATTGGCGGCCCGTTCAAATTCCGCCGCGCCGTTCAGACCACCCAGCAATCCCACCAGCTGCTTCGCCCGCAAGTAAGGATACATCTGGGTCGTCTGCACCGCCGTATTGCCGGCGCCCATCTTCAAGCCATACCGGTCGACCGCCACCTGCACCCATTCCACTGTCCCGGGATACCCGGCCGAGAGATTGAAGGCATAGTCAATGTTGGAAAAATTGCGGACATTACGCACCAGCGGCAGCGAATCGTACGCGGTGCCATTAAGGTCGGTCGGAAACATGCTTTTGAAATCGCCCCCCATACGCTGAATGACAAACTCATTGCCGGTCTGAAATCCGAGATTCACATAATCAATCCCATATCGCAAATTCTTTGAGGCGATTTCCGGATACTCCAGCGTCTTTCGCATCGCAATCTCCGCCTGCTGCGGTCCCTGGGGCCAGAGCCCCATTATGATAATCTTTAAATCGCGCGTAAGACATAAGCGGAAAAAGGTCTCGGCCATAGGTTGCAGTTCGGGCGCTGACGGCGGGTCGTAGTCGAACGACACCAGCACCTTGGAACCGGGCTTGAGCGCCACCACCGCATCATACACCTGCTTCACTTCCGGCGAAAGCGGAATCGGCTGGGAAATGGTCATGAAAAGCGGCAATATCACCGCCAGCCCCACAAACAGGAATACAATCCGCCGTCCCACCATCTTGCCCTGAATGGTCCGGACAAAGATTATCAGCAGAACCAGCGCGATAACGCCTACGATAAGATATGAGACTGTCGTGGAAAATGAAATCGGTTTGGGAACGGCGAAAGCCAGGAGGAGGACCACCGCCAGGATAACAAGATAGGCAATCAGTTCGCCGCGGCTCATAGTTACTCACTCCCCAGGTAAGAACGTTCAATCCCCAGAATGATTCTCAGCGAAGTCGAAACGACTCCCAGGGCAATGCCGATTAGTATCGCCCGCTGCCCGGCGGTGTTGATGGTATTCATAATCCAGACCGCCACTTTCGAGATATTTGTCTCGGGAAGTCCCAGCGATACGCCGATGGCATCCCCGACCGGGACCCGTCCCAGCATCACCAGAAAGGCCGCCACCAGAAGTAAAGAGGCTTCAAGGTTGCGGGCGCGGAAAGCGCGATAGGATGCCGATGCCACAAAAAACGCCAAGAGCGCAAACATGGTCGCCGACAGCGGGGTGTAGATAAAATTATATAACCAGTCAAATCCAGAACCGGGATTGCGGAAATCCCGCCCTTCAGTAAATCCTATTACAACTATAAGCAGGAAGGAAAGAATGATAACGACGCTGAATCCCCAGTCGGAGCGCTGGCGATAAATCTTGTCGGCCGAGATCCGAATAAGGTTCAACGCCCCCAGCCAGATGGCGCAGGCTCCGATAATCGAAAACCAGTCGGAAAACCATCCGTTCAGGCGATTGAACGGCGGATGCGGAATAAAGTACTGCAGCACAAAAAAGATTCCCACAATGGCCGTTATTAAAAGCGGTATCTCGCGTCTCATGAAACTTTCCTTGTCTCCTACTCAATCACCGAGAAGAATTGTGACAGCTGGAAGATATTAAAGGACTCCAGGATTATCCCTACCAGCAGCGCCAGCAGGATAATTGCCTTCCCCATATCCTGTCCTTTCAGAGAGCCGAGCAGTTTCGGCTCGCGGGAAAGATATGCCGATGCCGCAAAAAGCTCTTCGCCGATAAGAGTATAGTCGCAGGCCGCGACAAAAAAGGGCAGCTGGGTCTGTTGACCGGTGCCGGCAATCTGTATGGCTCCGATAGAATTGCCGGTCTCCGATAGAATGAGCGACTCGGCGTAGAAATTTCCCAGAAAGAACACGGTTGCAGGTTTTTCCCGAATAAACATACCGTCAATCGCGGCCGCATATCCAAACTGGTCATCAGTCAGGTAATGCACCTGGTCTTCATGAAAGGCGTCGGGTCGCCCCGCTTTGACATAGGCTTCTTTTACTATCTCTTTTGCCGCCACCATTACCAGGGAACGGCTCACCGGAACCTCTATCCAGGTTTCATATTCCGCCGCCATCTGCGCCACTTTACCCAGAATAGTTATTCCGGCTAAGGTCTGAACATTATCCATATCGGATATGCCGGGAATGAAGAATATCTTTTTCCCCATCTCCGTGGCGCGCCCCACCGCCTCATCAACGGCGTCCAATCCGGCAATTTTACGAATGAAAATCGCTCTGCCGGATTTGGCGCGATTAATATAGAATATTATCAAGCCGCAGAGTATTATCATGCCGACAAAGACATTGAGACGTCTCATATCGAACCACTGGGCGGTCGCTCTGACCGGTCCTGCCAGGTCTGACTCAGAGCGCACCTGCCAGAGTAATTTTCCATCCAATTTTCGCTGATTGACTGCCGCCACTTTATAATAGTACTCTTTACCCCGGTCAGCCCGGTTATCTATAAATTGACTATTACCGGAGGGCACCTCCCCCACCTCCTCGAATTCTCCCTGTCTGGTCTCGGCGCGAAGAATCTGATAATGCGTAATCTTTCCCCCTTCGATATCATCCACTGATAAGTCCCATTTTATTAGTATCGAGCCGCCGGCATCATTCGGGTTGTCGCGGGCGGTCAGATTCTTGACCATCACCGGAGTGACTTCCGGCGGGGCGATAAATGCCGAATCGACGGTCAGGGAGGAATCTGTCTCCTGCGCCGTGACGGCAGAAAATATGAGGATTGAGGTTAAAAAAAGAGCGGTCGTTAATCGCATCCGTTGTTCTCGCGGGCAAAAAAAATCCTCACAGACTGTTGACAATCTCTCTGTGAGGCAAGTTCCATCCTTCCGGTTGTATCTTTTTCTCTCTGTTCATATTACCAGTGCCGGAAGGCTCTATCTCCCGCCGGTTCTCAAGGTTATATTGATTTCGCAATTTAATGACTCTGAAGCTGATATGTCAAGCCTAAAATCGGATAGGGCGGCTTGCGGAGCAATAATTGGCGCCGCCAAGAAATAGTCTTGACAGTTTGCGGAGGGTCTATTAGATTCAACTTGAAGCCTTACCTGAGTCAATTATAACTGCCGGGGATCTCCCCCTCTATCCCCGCGGAAATGACCGGTAGGCTTCTCTTTTTATATTGAAATCAGTCTTTGAAAAGGCGGTCAACAGGACGGATTTTCTCGGGCTTTTTTTCCGCCCCGGCCAGGGTCAGCCGATGAGCGCGCAGACCCCGCGGTCCCTGATTCACTTCGAATACCACTTCATCGCCTTCTTTCAACTCGCTGAACTTCACATTGCGCAACCAGCGCTGGTGAAAGAATATCTGCGCCCCTTCTTCCGAGGTGATAAATCCATACCCCGATGCCCGCTCTATGGACTTTATTTTGCCCTTCTGCATACCCGCATATTCCCCGATGTCTTAAGTGTAAGAAATTTAGATGTACGGTTTATTGTCCGGCCGGGTTGAGCGTCTTAAACGCATAGATTTTCCACCGGCCGTTTATCCGGTGCAATCCGAATTTATTGTAGTACTGGGTATTGGTGCTCTTATCGATGAATGACACTTCGACCTTGGCGGAATCGCCAAAAATCTCCGCCGCCCCGATTACCCGCTGCATCGCAAACCACCGCTTCTTAGTGAGACCGTCACCGGTCAAATCCTCCAGAATATCGACCGGATTGCGAAAAACCCGCGGCGTTGCCGTCTGCAATGCGTAATCCCCATCGCGATTCCCCATTAGAGCCGGAAGGTCCAGAAGATGGGCAATCGCTCCCTGGTCGTTCCGCTCCATGGCTCCAAACAGCTTAATCACGGCATCCTTGGGGTCGCTGGGTTGTTTGTTGGAGCAGCCCGCCCCGCATAGCAACAGGGCGACTATCATGAGCGAAACTAACGATTTATATGTTGCCACCTGTTTCCCCTTAAAAGGCTCCGGTTAATGTTACCCGATGGCTTGTCCCCAATTCGGCTTGCGGTGTTATGGTGTACGACAGCTGCATCCGACGGTAGTCGAACCCGAAACCGGCGGCAAAGCCGGCGAGGTCATCCTTATCGGAATCGGTCTTATAATTGGAGCCGAGACTGGTCCATCCCAGCCTAAGATACAACGGTTTTAAATTGAGTAGCTCCAGCCCCAATGCCAGATACAGGTCATTGTCGGTCGGATAGACCAGGTCGGCGGCAACCAGCAGGGGGAGTCCCCGCAACCGGCTGGAATAGCCGCCCCTTATGGTCAGCGGCAATGATTCTTTATTTCCGCCGTCAACAAAGGTTGTCGCCTGCAATCCCAGATTCTGCACCATCAGACCAAAATCGGCATTGCTTCTTTCCAGCCGCCATTTCATGGCAAGGTCAACCGCTACCCCCACCGCCGAATAGGAATCAATCTTTTCATAGATAAGTTTCGCCACACCGCCGGCCTGAAGGTCCTCTTTGACTTTCATCGCATAACCGGCGGCAAAGAGGATATCGCTGCCGGAAAAAGTCCCTTCTTCATCACCGTTGCTGTTCGTCCGAATAAAATCGCCGTAATTAAGATAGTTGATATAGACCAGAAGTTTCCGCTCCGGACCTACAGGGTGAATATATCCCAGAAATCCCGACTGAATATCAACGAGACTGTTGTTATAACTAAAAATGAACTGTCGTCCGCTCAGCATGGCGGTGCCGGCCGGGTTATAATAGAGGGCCGCGGGGTCATCAGAAAGCCCCGTGAATGCTCCGCCCATTGCGGTCGGGCGCGCCGCCGATTCTATCTTAAGAAAATTGAATACGGTTGTCCCGGCATTGGAGTTGCTCAGCCCGGCATACGCCTGATATGCCGGAAATAACACGACTAATGCCAGCCCTAATAATAAAGCTTTTCTGATTGTCATTGGTTCCTCGTTTCCGTTCAATATAAATCTTTGTCGGTGTCAGTCAAATAAAAATTACCAGCTTTTGGTCGTTCGATTAATTATGTCGAGCACCAGCCGCTCAGCGGCGCGACTCTGACCATCTTCTTCGGTTTCGTTCTCCACCGAGTAAATCCCCTCACTGGAAAATCGCTCTTTCCAGATCTCTTTTTCGCCCCCCTTTTCAGTCAGGCTCAGGTCGAAAACGATTATTACGGCATACTGCGTCACAATATCATTTTCGTCATAATTCTTGGGGCGGCGCTCATAGCTGGACATGGACCCGCTCAGAACGGCATCGGCCTGTTCCGGCGAGGCAATCTTCAAGTTGCCATCGGCAATAAAGGCATCCACCACCAGTTCCGTCATCCGACCGGAGAGTCCCGCTTCAATTGTCTTGTTTTCAAATTGCGTCACGGCGATAGTCTTAATTGATGACTTTCCGCCCGGGGAGAACGAATAGACAAAACAGCCGGAGATAACCATCCCGACCAGCGCCAGCAAACCTGCCTGGTAAAGTCTCATCTGAGAATTAAACAAAAATGAGCCTCAAGAGTTTCTCCCCAGGGATTAAATGACCACAATTTTGCCCCGCTTAATCACTTTCTCAGCCAGATTCACCCCGTAATGATAAGGCAATTCGCGATAATCGTTTATATTCCAGAGCACGATATCGGCCTGGAGCCCCGGTTTTAGCATACCGAGCATTCCGGCGCGACCGACGGCGCAGGCGGCATTTACCGTAACGGCAGAAATCGCCTCCGCCGCTGACATCCCCAAATGAAGCGCCGCCAGGGTAATTATTATCTGCAGAGATTCGGTGTAACTGGAGCCAGGATTGCAGTCGGTTGATAATGCCACGGTCACCCCCGCTTCTATCATTTTGCGCGCCGGAGCATATTGTCCCTTGTTTAGAGAGAAGCTGGTGCCGGGCAAAAGCACCGCCACCGTGCCCGATTGGGCAAGCGCCTTAATCCCCGCATCCGAAATATATACCAGATGGTCGGCTGAAACCGCACCCAGTTCCGCCGCCAATTCGGCGCCGCCCGACGAAGTAAGTTCGTCGGCGTGAAGTTTCAACTTCATCCCTTTCTTCTTCGCCGCCTCCAATATCCGCCGCGATTCTTCGATATTGAATACCCCCTCCTCGCAGAAAATATCGCAGAATTCCGCCAGATTCTCCGCCGCCACTTTTGGTATCATATCGCCAATTAGAAGGTCGATATACTTTTCGCGCTTATTGCGGTACTCATCGGGGACTTCGTGAGCCCCCAGAAAGGTCGGTATCAGGTCAATCGGGTGAGTTTCACTCAGGTTTCTGATTATTTCGAGCGATTTGACCTCCGCTTCTGTCGACAAACCGTAACCCGATTTTGCTTCCGCCGTGGTCGTGCCATGGCTCAGCATCCGGTTGAGCCGCTGGGTAGTCTTTTCCGTGAGTGCCGCCGTCGGTGTCTCGCGCAGGTCGCGCACCGACGCCCGTATTCCGCCGCCGGAAGCGGCAATTTCCATATATGATTTCCCCTGAAGTCTCATCTCGAACTCTTTTTCGCGAGTCATCGAGAATACCGGATGGGTATGCGCGTCAATAAATCCGGGCGTTACCACGCAATTTTTGGCATCAATTACCTGGCACCCTTCGGCCAAATCGACCCGTCCGGAAATCTCTTCCGATTTCCCCACGGCCAGTATTTCATCGCCGGCAACCGCAATTCCGCCGTTTTCAATCATCCCCAGATTCCCCATCTCCCGTCCGCGGCGCGGCGAGGGACCATCCATTGTAATCAATTGACTGATGTTCTTGATTATCAAAGTCGCTTTTTTCTGAATCGGCATGGGATATAAAATATGTGGCGCGAGAGATTAGTCAATCAGATTGTTGCGCTATCATGAAAGGAATCATTCCGTCTTGTGCATTTAATGATAATCACTGTAAAGGGTATCCGCCCAGTCCCGAAAGAAGGCATCACCGGTCATTTTATAAAGATATTGCAGTTGCCTTATATGCAGGGCATGATAATTGGCGGCATAATGACCGAAGCGCAGACCGTAGAAAGAAGGCTTTCCGGGTCGTCGATACAGAGGCAGATAATTCTTGACGGTACTGAGAGATTCCTGGAACATCCGACGGGCGGCGGAATCGGCTGTGAGTTGAATGTAATCATACAGTCCAAAGATGGCGAAAATGAAACCGTTCAAAGTCCGGCTGGGGGGAGTGAGAGGATACTCGTCAATCCACAGACAGCCGGCTTCATCTCGGAATGTCACCCAGGGAATATCTTTTCCTTTTTCCCGCAGTAGCGAGCGGAAAGTCCTCCGGCTATAATCAAAGTAGAGCGAATCTCCGGTAATCTCAAACATCCGGGTTAATGCGGAAAGAGCCAATCCCTGCGCCATTCCGGAATACCAGGGGGCTTTCATGAACCCTTCCTCCTGTTGATTCACATGGTAATCGAACCGGTACGGATAAAAGAGAGCGCCATCTATTTCATTTGATTCCACGAAGAGCCGTCGAAGAAACCTGCTGGCTTTCTCCAGATAGACAGAATCGCCGCCACTGCGAAAGGCGTCAAGATACGCCAGTGTTCTATTGAGAAGGTCAACGGGATGATAATAAAGCAAACCATTCATCTCGACCATGCTAACACCATCATAATCTCTGTTGAAAGAGGTATCCCGGGCAATTTTCAAACTTCCCGTATGGGGAAGTTCACTGTAAGGAAGTGGAATTATTTCGAATTGATAGGAAATACAGGAGTCAGGATATTGTATGGGGTTTTTGTCGAACCCTTTGGGAGAAACTTGGTTCTCGGCAGGGTTGCCAACTCCCCCGAGCAGAATCGAGAATATGAATATTGCGATTGCTCTCATACGGCAATCATTAATCAAGCCGGTGAAGCAGCGATATTCCCGTTGATAATTCCTGATTATTTCAACATCGGAATCTTAATCTTGTTCTTCCTGGCGAATGTTATCGCTTCTTTATAACCGGCATCGACATGCCTCATTATACCGGTTCCGGGGTCGTTGGTCAGAACGCGGTTAAGGCGTACGTCCATCTCTTTGGTGCCATCGGCGACAATCACCATTCCGGCATGTATGGAGTTGCCGATACCGACCCCGCCGCCATGATGAATGGAAACCCAGGAGGCTCCCGAGACAGCGTTTAACAAGCCGTTGAGCAACGGCCAATCGGCGATGGCGTCGGAACCGTCTTTCATCCCTTCCGTTTCGCGGTAGGGTGATGCTACCGAGCCGCAATCGAGATGGTCGCGACCGATTACAATTGGCGCTTTGATTTTGCCTTTCTTCACCAGGTCGTTGATAATTCCGCCGAAATGAGCCCTTTCACCGTAACCGAGCCAGCAGATACGGGCCGGCAACCCTTGAAAGTGCACTTTGTCGTGCGCCATTTTAATCCACCGACAGAGCGACTCATTCTGCTTGAATTCTTTCAATATCACTTCATCGGTCTTATGAATGTCGACGGCGTCACCGGAAAGCGCCGCCCAGCGGAACGGTCCTTTGCCGCTGCAAAAGAGGGGCCTGATATATGCCGGAACAAATCCCGGAAACTCGAAGGCTTCTTTCAATCCTCCTTTTTCCGCCTGTCCCCGCAGATTATTCCCATAATCGAAAACGACCGACCCGGCTCGCAGGAATTTCACCATCGCGCCGCAATGTTTGACCATCGAATCGTACGCCCGTGTGATATACTCCCGCGGATTGGCGCGCCGCAAACGGTCCGCCTCTGTTATGGTCAAGCCTTCGGGAACATATCCGTTCAATTCATCATGCGCCGACGTCTGGTCGGTTACGATATCCGGGATGATTCCTCTGCGGAAGATTTCCGGAAAAACCTCGGCGCAGTTGCCGACCAGCCCCACCGAGACAGGCTTTTTATCTTTGATGCTGTCTTTAATCAACTTGAGCGCTTTATCCAGAGTCTTCACTTTTATGTCGCAATAGCCAAAGTTGACCCGGCGGTTGATGCGCTCTTCGTCGATTTCAACGCAGAGTATCGATGCCCCGTTCATCGTTGCCGCCAGTGGCTGGGCGCCACCCATTCCTCCCATCCCGCCGGTCAGCACCCAGCGTCCGGAGAGGTCACTGCCAAAGTGCGTTGCGCCGACGGCGGCAAAGGTCTCATAAGTCCCCTGCAGGATTCCCTGCGTCCCGATATAAATCCAGCTTCCGGCGGTCATCTGCCCAAACATTATCAGTCCCAGCTTTTCCAGCTGACGGAACTTTTCCCAGGTTGCCCAGGCCGGCACCAGATGGCTGTTGGCAATCAATACGCGCGGCGCATATTCGTGCGTGCGAAATATCCCGACCGGTTTTCCCGATTGTATCAGGAGAGTCTCATCGTTTTCCAGAGATTTCAGCGACTTGACTATGGCATGATAACATTCCCAGTTGCGGGCGGCTTTGCCGGAACCGCCGTAAATAATCAGCTCTTTCGGTTTTTCCGCAACTTCCTCGTCAAGATTGTTATTGAGCATCCGGAGCGCCGCCTCCTGTGCCCAGCCCTTGCAGCTTATCTTGCTGCCTCTTGCCGCCTTTACCGGGGTATATTTCATATCGAGTTTTCCTCCATTGCAGGAGAATATATTTTTTTGTCCAGGTTTTAGCAACGAAGATTTTGACCGTTGCACTTATTCCGATTATTTGACCGCCCGCTGTTAGAATCCTTGCGTTGCCTTTTTGAATGATTATAATACTTGTGATGCAAAATCTTCCTGCCAAAGAGAGCCTGGCAAAAATCGCTAACGCCCGGGGCGCCGGCGCTTTCGGCGTCTGCCGTATCGAGAGTCTCCTCGATAACTTTCATTCCGAAATTCAGGATATCTCCCGGTCGCTGCCGTATGCTATATCCGCAGGAGTTCCCCTGTCAGAATCAGTCCTGGAAACTATTGTTGACCGCCCTAATATGATTTATAAGGCGCATTACCGTCAGGTAAACGCCATTCTTGATGATATCGCCTTCGCTCTTTGCTCCGAAATCATCCGGCTTGGATATCGCGCCCTGCCGATTCCGGCCTCAATGGTCCTCAAGCGGCACCCCATGATAGCGCATCTATCGCATCGCGAAATCGCCTTCAATGCCGGTCTCGGCTGGCGCGGACGAAACAATCTCCTGGTGAACAAGGTCTATGGTGCGCAGATTCGGCTGGTCAGCCTGTTGACCAATCTGGAGCTACCTGTTGATAGCCCCTCAACCGACAACTGCGGCGATTGCTACGACTGCCTGCCCTGTTGCCCGACCGGAGCCATCCATGAAGAGGTTGAAAGTTTCAATCTCGATGTCTGCTCTCAGCAGGTGATGAAATTTGCCCGAGAAAATGATTACGGACATTATATCTGCGGCCTCTGCCTGAAACCGTGCCGCGGTAAAATACCAAACCAGCAGTGAATGCCATGGGACGAATCAAAAATCCATTACCGGCCCGCTTGATTGTGGCCGCTATCTATTCGGCGCCGGAGGCGCTCGATTCCGCCATCCGTATCTGCGAGAAAAAGTTCGGCCGCGTCATCTTTGAAACCGAGCAGATTCCGTTCGACTTCACCGACTACTATCAGGAAGAGATGGGTGATAATCTGCGGCGCAAATTCTTTGCCTTTGAGAAATTGGTCAGACGGGAGGAACTGGCCGATATCAAGCGCTGGACCAATAAACTTGAAGAAAAATTCGGCGACAAAGTGGGGGATTTTGTCTTCCGCACCGTCAATCTCGACCCCGGAATCCTGACTCTCGCCAACTTAACTCTGGCGTCAACCAAAGATTTCGCGCATCGCGTTTATATCAATGACGGTATCTTCGCGGAGATTACGTTGTTATATGAAAAAGGGGAGTTTCATTTCCTCCCCTGGACTTACCCGGACTATCGGGCGCCAATGACCCTGGAGTTCCTGACTAAAGTCCGGGAAACAATGAAAAAAATGGAATTTGCAGAGTAGAAGCGGACTAAATATTCAGGTCGTCAATATATCGCACGCTTGCGTGAGCTGGAATATGCAGAATTGCGTGAAGATTTTGAAGTGGCTGGCTCTGGCGGCTGTCATAATCGCTTTCGGCTGCGAAGATACCCGTTATTCCACCAAACCGCGGCAAAGACCGGGAACATACCCACTGGAGACCGAAATCTCACTTTCTCCCGACGGTCAATATATCTGTTTTCTCACGACCGATACTATCACTCCCGCCAACAGCGGCATATATCGCGCCCGCCTTTCTAATCCGGTGCGCGAGAAGTTGGTGAGTGGGAACACCTATCGTTCGCCGGTCGTCTCCTTTGACAATCAGCGGCTTGCGTTTCTCGAGTCGGGCCTCATTAAATATTTTCCCCTGGGCGGTCAGAGCATTATCCCCTCGGCGCTACCTGACAGTTTTGAGTCTATAATTTTTATCAACGATTCCCAGCTGGTTGCCCACCGGGATACTACCCTGTATCTTGTCGATGAATCCCGAAACTCTGTTACTCTTCTATGCCGCGGCTGGGACCCGACTTTCCTGTCGCGCGGCAGTTTTCTCTATATCGGCGGCAACAGAATGAACTATCGAATAATGTCCGGAACCGTTTTCGGCGATACCGCATTGCTTCAAACCGTCGCCACCGACGCCGTCGTTCACTGGGCGACAAAATTGAGCAGTTTCAACCGTATCGCTTACGGAGTCGAATGGTTCGACCAGAAATATATCTACTCGGTTATTCCGGGACAGGATTTCACGTATATTGACAGTTCCTTACACTCCAAACCATATCTGGCAGCCTTTGACATGATCTTATTTACCGGCGCTGATGGCCGCATATACAGTTCTGATTTTGCCGGGGAGCTCTCGGTCCCGTTCATTCCGGAAGCGGGCGGGAATTAGAATCATCCAAAGACTTCGGTCGATTCTCTTTTCCCCTTGCCCTTAATGATTCAATCTTCTATCCTACAACCTGTTAGTCGAACGCAGAAACTGGAATGTCTAAAACTATCGGAACGAAACCATCTCGTTCCCGTTAAAAGGATTTAGGATGGATCGATTTGTCATAAACGGTCGGAAAAAATTACACGGTACCGTCAAGACCGACGGTTCCAAGAATGCCGGGCTCCCTATCATCGCCAGCGCCATTCTTATCACCAGAGGGGAAGTGGAGCTGGAGAATATCCCGCCTCTCCGTGATATCTATACCATAAAGAAAGTGATGGAGCATCTTGGGGCAATGGTGGAATATGACCCTAAGTCGATGAAAATGTCTATTGACGCCTCTGGCATCAATGAAAACACGGCGCCGTATGAGTTGATGCGCCAGATGCGGGCATCCTTTCTTGTTCTGGGACCGCTTCTGGGACGTCTGGGCGAAGCCCGCGTCTCTCTCCCCGGCGGTTGCTCTCTGGGGGCGCGTCCGGTCGATTACCATATTAACGGTTTTAAGTCGCTGGGGGCGCAGGTAACGGAAGATGCCGGTTATATCATCGCCCGCGCCAAACCGCTCAAAGGAGCCACCATCCATTTCGACCGGCCGTCTCATACCGGCACCGAAAATATTATCTTCGGCGCGGTGCTTGCCAAGGGCACTACCCGCATTGTCAATGCCGCCTGTGACCCGGAAGTGGTCGATGTCGCCAATTTCCTGAATCTTGCCGGAGCAAAAATAAAAGGGGCCGGAACCTCCACCGTGACCGTAGAGGGAGTGAAATCGCTTAAAGCGGTCAAATATAAAGTCTCGGGAGACCGCCTGGTTGCCGGCACCTATCTCTGCGCCGGGGCGATAACCGGCGGCGCGGTCGAGACGACCGGCATAAATCCGTCTCATCTGACCATGCTGTCGCGAAAACTGTATGAGATGGGGTGCAGTGTGACGGAAGGGAAGAGCAGCATTAAAGTCGTTGCCCCCAAGCGCCTTAAACCGGTAAAAGTGGTGACTTTCCCCTTCCCCGGTTTTCCTACTGACCTTCAAGCCTGTATTATGGCGCTTGCCACCGTGGCGGAGGGAACAAGTAGCATCAAAGAGACTGTTTTTGAAGATAGGTTTGGACATACTATGGAGTTGAGACGTCTTGGAGCCGATGTCACCGTCACCTCCGATGAAGCGATTGTCAAAGGAGTCGAGTTGCTCAAAGGCGCCTCGGTGATGGCATCCGATATTCGCGCCGGCGCGGGCCTGGTCTTAGCCTGTCTTGCCTCAGAAGGCGCCAGTGAAGTCTTGCGGGTGTACCATGTTGACCGCGGCTACTGCCGCATGGAAGAAAAACTATCGTCGTTGGGAGCCGATATAAAAAGAGTAGAATGATATTGGTCTAAAGTGACGTCTATACTAACAGGATTGCAGATGAAAAAGATTATAATATCGGCTCTTGCCCTTCTGATTCTTTTTGCGCTCACCGCCGCCGCGCAGGAGACGTACTTCGGCAAGAACAAAGTCCAGTACAAAGGCTTTTCCTGGCAATATATTCAGACCCGCCATTTCGATATCTATTTCCACGACCAGAAATATGAATCTGCCACCTTTGCCTCCGATGTCCTCGAGTCGGCATATGTGGTTGTCTCCGAGCAGTTGAATTACCGTGTGCGCAAGCGGATTCCGGTTTTCATTTATAATTCCCCCAATGATTTCCAGCAGACCAATATTATCTCGGAGTTGATTGATGAGGGTGTCGGCGGTTTCACGGAAGCCTTCAAAAACCGTATCGTTATCCCCTTCAACGGTTCCCGCGAAGACTTTCGACACGTTCTGCATCACGAATTGACCCATGCCGTCATATACGATATGCTTTTCGGCAATATCTTCTCATCGCTTCTATCCCGTCAGCGACTCTTTGACCTGCCGCTCTGGTTTGCGGAAGGGTATGCCGAATACAGCTCCCGCTACGGCTGGGACTATTTCGCCGATATGGTGGTGCGCGATGCCACCATCAACAACTATCTTCAGCCCCCGGATTATCTCGGCGGTTATCTGGCGTACAAAGAAGGGCAAGCGCTTATAAATTATATCGTCGATAATTACGGCGAGCAGAAACTGGGCGAAATCCTTGCCAAGGGGAAAATCCATCTGACTATGAATAAGGCGATGAAAGCCTCGGTCGGAATCACCACTCAGGAATTGTGGGAGGGCTTCTCCAAGGAGATGAAACGTCGTTATTGGCCTGAAATCTCCAAAAGAAAGGAAGCCGGCGAAATCGCCAAGGCGCTGACTGACCACACCAAGGATGGCTCCAATTTCAATGAAAAGCCGATCTTCTCCCCCAAAGGGGACCGTATCGCAATCTTTTCCGACCGCTCCGATTATATCGAAATCTATCTCATTTCCGCTGTCGATGGCCAGGTTATTGACCGCCTGGTTAAAGCCGAGCGAACCGGCGACCTGGAGTCGCTCCATTCCTATCTTTCCGGCATTACCTTTTCTCCGGATGGCGAAAAAATCGCCTTTGTGGCAAAGTCGTCCGGCAAAGACGCCATCTACTTTCTGACCACCAAAGACAAGAATATCTACTTGAGAAAATTTTTCGATTTCAACAGCATTCTCTCCCCGGTCTGGTCCCCGGATGGCTCCAAATTAGCGTTTTCTGCGCTTATCGGACGGCAGCGTGAACTGGTCATTTATGATATTGAATCCGACACCACATACCGGCTGTCGCAGGATGATTACGACGATATCGACCCCTCCTGGTTTCCCGACTCCAATTCGCTGGTCTTCGCCTCCGATCGCCCGCACCCAGACAATGAACCGATTCTCAGCCCCGATTACCAACCGCAGGACTCCGTTGACTTCCGCAATATTTATAATCCCTTCGGTTACGGCAATTACAACCTCTTTGTTATGAATGTTTCTGAAGGCAGTATCGAGCCGCTTCAAACCATCCCCGGCAAGAATCGGGAGCCGGTAGTTTCCCCTGACGGCAAAAGAATCTGCTTTGTGTCGAACAATAACGGTATCGATAATCTTTATATAACTGTCATTGATTCCAACAAGACTTTCGCGATTACCGATGTTCTGACCGGTGTTGGCTCTCCCAGCTGGTCTCCCGATGGCAAGCAGATTGCCTTTTCATCATTCGGCAAAGCCGGATTTGATATCTATCTCATTAAGGAAATCCAGCCGGCCGGCTCTAACGGCATCCTGGCGCCGACCGATTTTCTGATGGGAAAGTACAGGAAGGGTAAAGTCCCGGCGACTGAAGCCGTTGACTCCGCGGTTGCCTCAGCCGATTCCGCCGCATCGATGCCGCAGGCTGATTCTCTGACGGGAGCCTCCGCGGCCAGTGACACCTCTCTGGCGCAGGCCGATTCTACCGCGCAGGACTCCGCTGCGATGGCGGTCAAAGATAGTTCCCGCATCGAAGACGGACACTATGTCTATGTTTCTCCGGAGGAGGAACCGAAAGCCGATCCGCTGTCGGGACTGTTTAAAGAGATTGCTGACAGCACTGCCCAGCAGAAAAATTACCGTTCTCCGGAAGAGCAGGCGATTTTTGATTCCATCGCCACCAGCAACCGTCTCCCCAGCGGGGAATACAAAGTCTATCCGTACCGCGTCCGTTTCACGCCCGACTATGTCAGCGGTGGATTATCGTACGATACCTTCTTCGGCTTGCGCGGTCAGTCTATATTTGTCTTCTCCGATTACCTGGGCGACCACAAAATCTATCTCTTGACCGACCTGGTCAACACTATCGACCAGTCCAACATACAGATGTACTATTTCTACAACCGCAAACGGATTAACTGGGGTATCGGCGCTCTTCATACGAAGAATTACTATATCGATTCCTATGACCACCTGTTCTCAGACCGCTTTTACGGCTTTCAGGGATATGTCTCGCGTCCCTTCTCCAAGTTTTTCCGCGCCGAAGCGGTTGCCTCGCAATTTTTCATCGACCGCGCTTACCATGACGACAATGACCCCCGTCCCAATCGCTCCACCAAAGTTACCACGGCGACACTCTCGCTGGTTCAGGATAATATCCTCTGGGGCATTACCGGTCCCATCAATGGCCGCCGTTCCCGCATCGACCTGACCGGAGCCTTCGACCTCTTCAACGATAAGACCATCTCCTTTTACTCCGCGGAAGTTGACTACCGGAAATACTGGCACCTGCGCAGTCTTTTTTCTGTCGCTGTCCGATTTTCCGGCGGCGCTTCCTGGGGCGACAATCCCAAGCGGTATTTTCTCGGCGGCACCACCAACTGGATTGGCGACGTGGTTGTGGATGCCTCGGTATATAATGAAGAGAACCTTTATTTTGCCGATGTCGTCACGCCCCTGCGGGGATTCGATTATTATGAACTTTCCGGCACCCGGTATTTTCTCGGAAATTTCGAATTTCGTTACCCCTTCATTGATTACCTGAAGATGAATTTCCCCCTGCCGATGGCAATCCGCTATGTCACCGGCGCTATCTTCTACGACATCGGCGCCGCCTGGGAGAATGACGAGATGTTCAAAGGCGGCTCTTCCCGAGGCGACCCCCGTCTGCAGGATATAAAATCATCGTTCGGTTTCGGGATTCGCGCCAATCTCGGGTTTCTGGTGCTGCGTTACGACCTGGCATGGAGCACCGATTTCGCCTCCGTCGCTCACCATCCCAAATACTATTTTTCGCTGGGCGCCGACTTCTGAAGACAAGATGTCAAGCCGGACACAACCACTGCAGGGTAGTCAGATTAAATGAGGAATCTGTACATCGCGCGCCACGGCACTGCGGCGCCGTCCGATGCCGCCACACGGGACTTCGACCGCCCTCTGCTCCCCCGAGGTCAGCAAGAAGCAGAACAGATAGGAGCCCGTCTCGCTCAGAATGGCGGTCCTATCGACTACATAATTTGCAGTCCGGCGCAGCGCACAAGAGAAACGGCGGAAATCCTGGCGCGGCATTTCGCTTTCCCCATAGAGAAAATAGTTTTTGAAAAAACTCTTTTTGACTCGCCCGCCGTTGAGCACATTCTCCAACTGCTGAAAGGATTAGACGATGATTTCCGGTCGGTCCTGGTCTGCGGACATAATCCGGTTCTGCAGCAATTGGCTGCGACCTTGAGCGGCGATTTCAACGTCTCTATGCCGGCGGGGACAGTGGTGGGAATTTCATTCGAGTTAGAAAAGTGGCGTCAACTCAAAGAAAAAGCCGGCAAAATCTGCTTCTTTGCCTCACCTGAAAAGTAGAAGTTCCCGTCTCAAGATATTATTCGACTAAACCGCCCGCAGCGATTCGACAATTTTGAGACGAGCCGCTCGGACCGCCGGCAGAAAACCTCCCACCATTCCCATCACAACGGCAAATATCAGCGCCGAGAAGACAATATCCGGTGATATGGCGAAATTAAACGCTATTTCTGAGAACGTATCCCAGTTGGTAGTCGATACCCGAACGAAACGGAGAAAATATGCCGCCCCCAATCCCAATACCCCTCCGGCGAAGGATATGAAGACCGACTCTATGAAGAATACTAAGAGGATACTCATCCGTCCGAATCCGAGGGCGCGCAAGGTTCCAATCTCCTTGGTGCGGTTAGCCACCGCCGCATACATAGTTATCATAGCGCCTACTATCGCTCCCAGACTGAATATCAGACTTATTACCGTGCCGGTAATCCCCAGAAAGGTTGTTATCGTCCGCGACTGGTTGGCATAGTACTCTTTTTCCCGGAGAACTTCGACCGGCAGACGGCGGTCGTTCTCCAATCTTGCTTTCATCGCCGCAAATTGTGTCGTATCCGCCATTCGAAAAGTGAGCGATGAATAGACCGGCCGCCGGAAAGCATCCATCATCTGATCAATATCCCCCCATATCTCTGAATCAAAGCCGGAGGCTTGGGCATCAAAGATTCCGACGACTGTCCATTCCCGGGCGCCAAAGCGAACTCTCTCCCCCAATCCACATCCTTCAAATCTCTCCGCGGCCGATTTCCCGGCGATTATCTCGGAGCCGGCATTTTGCCACATCCGTCCCTCGACTATCCGGATATTCGGTCTCAGCGCCAGGGATTGGGGAGTCACCCCTCTCACGACCACATTAGCGGCGGAGCCGTCGCTTCGTTTATTGAGGCTTATCAAAACATATATCTCATTGGTGAAAAGCGCGGCGCCGTCGCTTCCCCGGGCAATCTCCGGTGTGGTGCTGACCAACTGCGCCTGCTCCAGATTCAGGATTGATTGCACCTCGGTCTGCGATGATTTCCGTATCACCACCACGTTTTCATCCGAACCGGTCGCCACCAATGTCGCCTTGAGCCCCTGAGAAAGCATCATCGACCCGGCGAAGACAAAGACCACCAGGCTGACGCCCAGGATAGTCAAGGCTGAAGTAATCTTATGTTTCACTATATTTCTGACGGTGTAATTTATCGGTATCATAGCCGCTTCTCCTCTAATCTACCACCCGCAAACCATCGACAATCTTAATTCGCAGCGCCCTTTGAATCGGAAAGATAGACGCCCCCAGTCCGACCAGCAGGGCGGTTCCGATACAGAGAAGATACGCCACGGCATCGGGAGCAAAGCCGGGGAAAAACTGGCTCAATGCCACCCCGACCAGATTGCCCACCACCGCCAATAATCCAATTCCAATCAGTCCCCCCAGGGTAGCCATGAAGAATGATTCGCCCAGGATCAAGCCTACCAGATGGTATCCGCGGAATCCCAACGTTCTCATAAAGGCATGTTCCGATATTCGCTCGCGCGCCGTCATCGCCATCGTATTAGCCAGCACCAGCAAGATAACCCCGATTATCAGGAAAGAGACTATCCGCAATCCCAGGATGATGGCGCCCGACATCTGAATAAAACTCAACTGAAATTCCTTTTCCGTCTCCGTCAGAGTCTCCGCCAGAGAATTCTTGAAACGGGCATCGACCTGTCTGGCAATCTCCGCGGAACGGTTCGGGTCATCAATCTTAAGCGCATACCAGCCGATCTGTCCGGCGCGACCGGGGCTATCCCGACGCATTACCTCATCAAGGTAATCAAAGCGCATTATGAAAGCAGTCTCATCAGTGTTGATGTCTCTGCCGGTATAAATCCCTCTTATAATAAAATCCCAATCCCCCGGATAGATAGTCCCAATCAAGGTAATCGGGTCGCCGATTTTCCAGCCGAAACGGTCCGCCAGCCGCCGCCCCACAATCACCGCTTTTCGCTCATCTTTGAATGCTTCGAACTGCTCCGGCGGCACAATGAACTCCGGAAACAGCGTGAAGAAATTGCCCTGGTCAACGGCATACTGGGGGAAAAAATTCTTGGGGTCAACGTAGATTCCGCCAAACCAGGCAGCGTAGGTCACATCCTTCACCCCGTCAATCTTCAAAATCTGCTCTTTGTACGAAATCGGCAGAGTGAATATTATCGATACGGCATTCCTGGTAACCAGACGATCCGGCGCCGCCGCCTCCGCTCCCGAATACCAGGCAGTGATAAAGGTTCGAATCAGACCAAACGCCATTACCGCCAGCGCCAGACCCAATACTGTCAAGAACGTCCTTAATTTGTGACGAAAGGCATTCTTATAAATAAGCCGGAATATTCTCATCAGGTCAGCTCCCCTTTGTCCAGATGGCGGATGGTCTTCGCTTTGTCTGCCGCTCGGGGGTCATGCGTTACCATTATGATGGTTTTGCCGTACTCTTCATTGAGACGAGTCAAAAGATGCAGAATATCTTCGGCAGACTGTTTATCGAGGTCGCCGGTTGGTTCATCGGCAAGTATCAACGAGGGGTCAGAAACAATCGCCCGCGCTATCGCCACCCGCTGCTCCTGTCCTCCCGACAACTGACGAGGATAGTGCTTCATCCGGTCGGCCAGCCCGACAATAGAGAGCGCCGTCTCGACATGCTCTTTCCGTTCTTTTTTGGAAAGATTTGTCAGAAGCAGCGGAAGCTCCACATTTTCATACGCTGTCAGGACCGGCAGGAGATTATAGAACTGAAAGATGAATCCGATATGGCGCGCCCGCCATTTGGCTAATTCTCTTTCGCTCAAGCGGCTCACTTCCTCTCCGGCAACTTTAAGCGACCCTGAGGTTGGCTGGTCAATTCCGGCCAGCAGATTTAAGAGGGTTGATTTTCCCGAGCCGGAGGGACCCATCAGCGCCACGAAAGCGCCGGTCGGTATTTCCAGATTAATATTGCGCAGTACCGGTATTTCAAGAGAATCTCGATAGTACGACTTATACAGGGAACTGACTTGCACCGCTGGTTCCAACATGACATCGTCCTTATTATTCATTTAGTTATTTCTATTTTGTCGCCGGTTTTCATACCGCCGGTCGGCGCCAGAACTACTTCATCGCCGACCTCCAAACCTGCCATAATCTCAATCATATCGCCCAGCTGGCGACCGACTTCTACTGGGGTTTCTCGGGCGATGCCGTTTATTACCTTAAATACGACACGTTTTTCATTTCTGGAAGTCAAAGCGCTTCTGGCAACCGCTTTCATCGGCTGCAGCAAGGCGGTATCAGGCGGCGTCAAAGGAAGAAAGTTGACCCGGGCCGACATTTCCGGCAGCACCCTGGAATCGATTTTGTCGAAGGCAACTTTGGTCAGCACCGTCGCCCTCGTGCGGTCAGCGGTCGGCACAATCTTTTTCACCTGCCCCGGATAGACCATATTTGGATAAGCATCAAGAATAATCTCGCAGGGTTGCCCGACAGTCACTTTGTTGATATTTGACTCGGAGACATCAGCCTCCACCTCCAACGATTTCATATCAGCCAGCGTCACTACCGCTCCACGGCTGGAAACGGCCGAGGCAAACGGCGCCACCATCTCCCCCACATCGGCATGCTTAATCAGCACGGTGCCGTCAAACGGCGCGCGGATAATAGTATTCTCCAACGCCACTTCTGCCGCCCTGACACCGGCCAGCCCGGCTTCAACATCGGCCGTCGCTCTCAAATATACCGCATTGGCGGCGTCTAACGCTTCCTGAGTCGTATGCCCCCCATCATACAACTGCTTCTGACGATTCAGATTCAAGGAGGCTTCAATGGAATCGGCCCGTGCCCGTTTCAGCCGGGCAACGGCAAGGTCCAATTCCGCTTTAATATCATCATTCTCAAGCTCCGCCAGAATCTCGCCGGCTCGGACGCTATCCCCCTCTTCCACATTCAGCCGGCGCAATCTGCCGGTCGCCTTTGATGAAACATCTGCCTTCACCTGCGCCACCACATATCCGGTGGCGACCAGTTCCACCGCCGCTTCCGCGCCGGTAATCAGCTGGACTGTCGCCGTATTCACTTTTACCGCCGGCGTCACCTGCCGGACCACGGTTATATAAACGAAATAGATTACTACCGGGACGGCTATCCAGAGGAGATGAAGCCACCGCTTCCATCGCCCCGGGGGACCGCTTCGCTTATCCCGGTCTATCTTTAATGCCGACAGGTCGGCATTATATGGTTTGCGCTCATCCGTCATTTTGCTGTCTCAATTCATTAACTTAATTTGATGATTCTATCCGTGGTATCGAAGTGAATATACTCCGCTCCCGCAGAAACATTATATCACTTTTTTCTAACGTTGGCAATCTCTCCGATTTGACGGTTGTTCG
>JBFMEF010000108.1 GCA_040753495.1 Candidatus Zixiibacteriota bacterium | reverse complement strand
ATATCTCCCCTTTCTTATTCCTGGTGAAGACCGAGACCCCGGGCCAGGGCGATTTATTTTCCTCTTCATACACCATATCTTTCTTGAAGGATGTCCCTTTGGAAGAGACCATCCGGAATCCCCAGCCCCGGTCGGCGGCGAATTTTCTCTGCACCAATGGGTCATCCGCCGATTCAACCACAAAAGATGCCCGCTGCTCCAGATGTTTCACCAGCCCGTTGAAGCCGTCAGCCCAGAGAGTACAATAGGCGCATTTTACCCCCATATTATGAATCAGAATGAGACTATTCTTATCGCCAAAGAGGCTGGAGAGTTTGAGAGAGTTACCGAAAGAATCTTTGAAGGAGTAATCGCGGACTTTTTGGGGCGGGAATTCTCTCCGAAGATTCGCCAGTTGCTGTTTCATCTGACGGATATGCTCTTCCATCTCCCGAATCCGTTTTTGATTTCCGCCGGAGCCGTTTTTTTTCTTCATCAGGTTTATCCTTTCTTTCAATGAGATATCAGTGTTTCTTTTTAGCTATTGTTCTAAATATCAGACAATAATGGACTATTATGCTCGTCATTAATATACCGGCGAGAAAAATATAAGTAAAGCGTTTTGGCGGGTGTTATTAGAGCCAATAAAAGAAATCATCATGGAGCGGGAAACCGGAGAGCGTATCATATTGTTGTATTATAATTTGCCGATTTGTAATATAAGATATTTATGGAAAAAGAGACCTTTAAGATAAGAGGGATGGATTGCGCCGAGGAAGTTGCCATTCTCAAGAGAGAACTGGCTCCTCTGGTAGGGGGCAAAGAACGCCTCTCGTTCGATATTCTAAACGGCAAATTGACTATCGAGCGGTCTCAGGATGACCAGCAAGGCTGGGACAGCGAGACTATCCGCAAGGCGGTCGCCGCCACCGGAATGCAGGCGATTCCCTGGAAAGAGTATTGCTCGACGGTGACCTGTCCGGTCGAGGAAAGCCTGTGGGAGCGTCGGGGACGAACTCTGATGGTAACCGCCAGCGGGGTATCGCTGACGCTGGGGTATATATTTCAGGCGATTCGGGAACGGAGCCTGCTTGGTCCCTTAGCCGGCGAAACTGAAATCGGACTGATATCGATTTTACTCTATTCACTGACATCGGTAACCGGGGGATGGTTTATAGTGCCTAAGGCGTTCTTTGCGCTCAGGAAATTGCGGCCTGATATGAATCTCCTGATGACAATAGCGGCAATCGGCGCTATCGGCATCGGTGAGTGGTTTGAAGCGGCGACGGTAACTTTTCTTTTTGCGCTGGCGCTTCTTCTGGAATCCTGGAGTGTCGGACGGGCGCGCCGGGCAATTGGCGCCCTGATGGACCTTTCCCCGACCAAAGCGCGCATTATGACTTCAGGAAACGGACGAATTGAAGAAGTGTCGGTGCAGGAGGTTCCGGTCGGCGCCGTAGCGGTGGTTCGTCCCGGCGAAAAAGTGCCGCTCGACGGCATTATAGTCAGCGGGAGCAGCCATATCAATCAGTCCGCAATAACCGGGGAATCGATTCCGGTCGGCAAGGTTGTTGGCGATGAGGTTTTTGCCGGCACGATAAATGAAGACGGGGCGTTTGAATTTAAAGTTACCAAGAGAGCCGAAGATACCACCCTGGCGCGGATAATCCATATGGTGGAGGAGGCGCAATCGCGCCGGGCGCCATCCGAACAGTGGGTGCAGAAATTCGCCCGGTATTATACCCCGGCAATGATGGGAGTCGCGCTTTTTATCGCACTTGTTATTCCGCTCTTTGCCGGCGACTGGGGGAAATGGTTCTATGAAGCGCTGGTGGTGCTGGTCATCGCCTGCCCTTGCGCGCTGGTGATATCGACGCCGGTGAGCATCGTAGCCGGACTGACGTCGGCGGCGCGGGCCGGTGTTTTAATTAAGGGGGGAGTGCATCTGGAAGCCCCGGCACAGCTGCAGGCAATCGCTTTCGATAAGACCGGGACGCTCACTGACGGCAAGCCGGAGGTGCAGCAGGTAGTGCCTCTGAGTGGACATACCGGCGAGGAGCTTCTCTCCCGGGCGGCGGCTCTGGAAGCGATGAGCGAACATCCGCTGGCGAAAGCCATTATGCGCCGGGCGGAGAATGAACAGGTCAGCATAAACGGTGTCGCCAATTTCCGGTCGGTGCGAGGAAAGGGAGCGGAAGGGGATATCCAGGGACGTCCTTTCTGGATTGGCAGTCATCGCCTGATGCATGAGCGCGGCGGGGAAACGCCGGAGTTTCATCAGAAAGCGGAAGAACTGGAGGATGCCGGGCATTCCGTAGTTGCCGTTGGCAATGAGAATCATGTCTGTGGATTGATAAGCATTTCTGACTCAATGCGAACCGATTTGAAAAAAGTAATCGATAGCCTAAAAGCCTCCGGGATAAAGCGGACAATAATGCTGACGGGGGATAACGAAGGCACCGCCCGGGCGGTGGCGGAGGCGGTGGGAATAGATGAATTTCGGGCGGAGTTGCTGCCGGAGGATAAAGTGGCGGCGGTTGAAGAGCTGGTTGAGAAGTATGAAAGGGTGGCGATGGTGGGGGATGGCATAAACGACGCGCCGGCAATGGCGCGCGCCACCGTGGCGATAGCGATGGGCGCGGCCGGAAGCGACGCCGCCATTGAGACGGCCGACATTGCTTTGATGTCGGATGACCTTTCCAGAATTCCCTGGCTGATAAAACATTCGCGGCGGGTGCTGCGGACGATAAAGAGCAATATCTGGTTCGCTCTCGGCACCAAAGCGGTTTTTCTCGCGCTGGCGCTTCTGGGACTGGCGACGCTCTGGATGGCAATTGCGGCCGATATGGGAGCGTCACTCCTGGTAATCGCCAACAGCCTTCGTCTGCTCGACGGAAAGACCTGAAAGCCCCCAAGCAAGCGGTCACCGGAAATTTGCCGGAAACCTTTGACTGCATCTAATCGTCAAAAGAACATTGCCAAAGCAACTCATAGGAGGAATTGATGAGTAAATCGGTACTATTTTTCACCGCAACATTAATGCTGTTTGCTGTCGCGACAGTTCAGGCGCAGTCGTCTGCCAGGGTGGAAGCGCTCCTCAAGGAAGTCGATACCTGGGTCACTTCTGATACCAATAAAATAATGGCGTTCATCGACAGCACCAATGCCGTAACGGCGCAGATGCTGGAATCGTCCCCATACTGGGAAGCGACCATGCGCGACCTTTCTTTTCTTCTCGGAATCGACCTGATTTCTACACCCCAGGTCGATAATACGGGACGGCTCTATTTTCAGATGCGCCTTACCGGCGAGAGCGAAGCCCTTTTCTATATCGACCGCCCCATGGGCTGGCCTATTCAGATTACGCCTAACGGATGGGCTGATGAAGGGCTGACTATCAGCTACTATGCGGTGCACCCATCGGGCGATTTCATACTGGTGGGAGTAAATAAACATGGCGACGAGATGCATGATATCTGGCGTTTCACTCGCGACGGCAAATTCAAGCCGCTTCTGGAGGACCGCCGGGTTCGCTTCACCGGCGTCATTTTTGATGAAGATAATCCGGACTGTTTCTATCTCAACATCGATAACCGCAAAGAGATGCGTATCGGCCGTTTTACCATCTCGACCGGACGTCTCGACACGCTTTATACCGAACCGGGCGCGTTCTATCCAACCGACTATTACAAAGGGAAGATAACCTTTGTCCGCTGGTTCTCGTTCTCGCAGGGACAGCTGGCGATGTTTGATGTCGCGACCGGAAAAGTGACCGATCTGAGCGACACCAGCCTCTTCTGGGCGGCCGGATTGACCGCCGACGGAAAGGTCTTGACACTAACTTCGGCGATGTCGAGCGAAGATGAATTTATGAAATTCTGCCTGGTGGACCCGGCGAAGCCAAAGAAGTTCAGCCTGGTGTATGACCCCAAGCGGCATACCGACGAATTTTCTTTCATCCGCAAAACCGGGACTATCATCGCCTCCCTCAACAAGGATGGATATTCGGAATTGGTGGGGTTTGACCTTAGTGGCAAACCGGTTACGGTGCCGGTTTCGGAAATTGGGGTAATCTCCGACCTTTCCGGAAATGAAGTGGGGGATTTTGTATTTGGCTTCTCTTCGCCCAAAGTAGCGCCTACGGCCTTCAAGTTTCGCGCCGGTGACAGCAAACTGGAGAATCTCGGCAAAGTTTCTACTTTCGGATATAATTTTGCCGACACTCGGGTGGAAGTCATTCGATACAAGTCGGCCGATGGAACCATGATACCGTCACTTATCTATTTCCCCGCCAACATTAAGAAGGATGGGAACAACCCGGCGATTGTCAGTTATCATGGCGGTCCCCCCAGTCAGAGCCGACCGCACTTTCAGCGGAATATTGCCTTCGCCTTGAGCAAAGGGTTTATCATGATGTTTCCCAATGTGCGCGGCTCAACCGGATACGGTCCGGCGTATGAACGGGCCGACAATATGGAAGGACGGCTGGTAGCCTTGAAAGATGCCGAAGCGGCGATTGATTATCTTATCAGTGAAGGTTATTCCCGCCCGGAAAAAATCGCTATCTGGGGCGGTTCTTACGGCGGATATACGGTGAACTGGCTGGGGACGCAGTGTCCCGAAAAGTTCGCCTGTATCGTTTCCGAGGTGGGCGTTTCCGACCCAAAGCATACCGTTAAGAATTCGTCGCAGGTATTTATGCGGGGATGGGAAAAAGAGTACGGGCCGATGGAAAGCGAACTGGTTCGGAAAATCTCGCCGATATTCTATGCGGAGAACCTGAGCAAGCCGATATATCTGACCGGCGGTTACAATGACCCGCGCGTGCCGCCGTCTGACCCGAGACGGTTCGCCTATGTCTTGTCCAAACTGGGGAAACCGGTCTGGTATTTTGAAGACCGGGAGCAGGGGCATGGCGGCAATATGAAGGCGCAGATAGTCCGCGACCTCGCCAGTTCTTATGTCTTTACGATGATGCACGTGATGTAATTGCCACGCTGACAGAGACCGTTAATACCTCCAGGAGGCGGAGTTTTACTCCGCCTCCTCTTTTATTTTATCTGATATATTGCCATTTGCAGGGAAGCGCGATAGATTACCGTTATGAATACGGTTGACTCCGGCCGACGTTTCTTCAGCCGGCCCCGGGTGGTCGTCTCCAAATGCCTCGGCTTTGATGCGGTACGGTACAACGGCGCCATCATCCCCTGCGAGTTTGTCGATAGACTGCGGGGAACGGTTGACTTTTTTCCAGTCTGCCCCGAGATGGAGATCGGCCTTGGCACACCGCGCGACCCCATCCATATCGCTCGTCGCGGAAACAAAGATATCCTGATTCAACCGGCGACCGGACGAGAATTGACCGAATCAATGAATCGCTTTTCCGAGAAATTTCTGAGTAGCCTCACCGCTGTCGATGGTTTTATTCTCAAGAGTCGCTCCCCATCGTGCGGCATAAAAGAGGTCAAAATTCATTCGGACAAAGAAAAGTCGCCCGCGGTTGGCAAAGGTCCGGGGTTCTTCGGAGGTAAAGTTCTTGAATCGTACCCCGGGCTGGCCATTGAAGATGAAGGGCGCCTCTTGAATCTCAAAATTCGCGAGCATTTCTTAACGAGAATCTTCGCTTTCGCGGCATTTCGAGAAATCCGGAAATCCGGTTCAATGGGGCAGCTGGTTCAGTTTCAGGCACAGAATAAACTTCTCCTAATGTCATACAGCCAGAAAGAGATGCGCCTGCTGGGGAAGATTGTCGCCAATCATGAGAAGCAACCATTCGAGAAGGTGGCGACAGAATATGCCTTGCATCTGCAGATGGCTCTTCTAAAACCATCACGAGACAGTAATAACATAAATACCCTCATGCATGCTCTGGGGTACTTTTCCAAGAAAGTTCCTCCCAGAGAGAAAAAATATTTTCTGGGGATGCTGGAGAAGTATCGCAACAAGAGAGTGATGCTGCCAGTGCCGGTCGGCATCTTACGGGGCTGGGTTTATCGCTTTGAAGAACCGTACTTGATGGGACAGACTTTTTTTGAGCCGTATCCGGAGGAACTGGTGGAGATTTTCGACAGCGGGCGGGGACGGGAAATCGGCTAAACGCTATGAAGCTCTATGCATTTGAAAGAGCGCAAAGGCTTCCGATAGATATCGAGACATCATGGAAGTTCTTTTCCAATCCCGGGAATCTGAAGGAAATCACGCCCCCCTGGCTGAACCTCAGGATGACCGCCGAACTTCCCGATGAAATCTATACCGGGCTTCTTATACCGTACCAGGTGCATCCGCTTCTGGGGATTCCGTTCACCTGGGTGACCGAGATAACTCATGTCGAAAAGCCTGAGCTCTTTGTTGATGAGCAGCGGTTCGGGCCGTACCGGTTCTGGCATCACCGGCATCTCTTCAAAGAAATAAAGGGGGGAATAGAGATGACCGATATGGTTTCATACGCCCTTCGTTTTGACCCGTTTAGCCGCATATTAAACGCCCTTATGGTCAGAAGAAAGCTGGATGAGATTTTCAGATTCCGTTTCGAGTACCTGCAGAAAAAATTCGGGGCGCTCCCGTCCCGTCTATGACAGCCAGGTCTTCCCAGCCGCCGGTGGAAACTACCCGGATAAAAGCCCTGAATGAGCACAGCATTCGCAAGAGAGAATATGTACTTTACTGGATGCAGGCATCGCAGCGGGCGGAATACAATCAGGCGCTTGAGTATGCCGGATACCTGGCTAATGAGCAAAATCTTCCGCTGGTAATTTACTTCGGATTGACTGAAAACTACCCTTCGGCGAAGGAGCGTCATTATGCTTTCATGCTCGAGGGGTTGCGCTATACCAGGCGCATCCTGGAACAGCGCGGGGCTAAATTGGTCATTCAGCGCGGCTCGCCGGAGACAGGAATTGTGCCTCTGGCGCAAAAGGCGGCGGCGGTTGTGGTTGACTGTGGCTATACCAGGATTCAGCGGTACTGGCGCAAAATAGCAGCCGAAATGATAGACTCTCCCTTGATAGAAGTGGAATGCGACGTGGTAATTCCGGTGCATGAAGTATCTCAAAAAGAGGAGTATGCCGCGGCGACAATCAGGCCCAGAATACATAGGCTGCTGAATCAGTACCTCTCGCCGCTAAATAAAATCGATATAAGAAAAGATTCCTTGGGCTTAAAATTCGAATCATTTGAGATTGATGATGTTAATAGAGCCCTGAGCCAGCTGCAAATCGACCGCTCCGTCAAACGCGTGCGGGAGTATCAGGGAGGAACCGACCAGGCGAAAAAGCGGCTGGAGCGGTTCCTTGGCACAAGGTTGAAAAATTATGATTCGATGCGGAACGACCCGAATAATGAGGCGACCTCGGGTTTAAGTCCCTATCTCCATTTCGGGCAGATTTCTCCGCTCTATATTGCGCTGGAAGTCTCCAGGCAGAGAAAAAGCCCGGGGCGGGAGGCATTTCTGGAAGAACTGATCGTCCGGCGCGAGCTGAGCATGAATTTCGTCTCTTTCAATACTGAGTACGACAGTTTTGCTGCGCTTCCGGCGTGGTGCCGTCAGTCGCTCAGGAAGCATCAGAATGATAAACGAGAATATATATACAGTCTCGAGCAACTGGAGCGTGGCGATACCCGTGACCCATACTGGAATGCGGCACAGAAGGAGATGGTCTGCCTGGGAAAGATGGCGGGAT
>JBFMEF010000107.1 GCA_040753495.1 Candidatus Zixiibacteriota bacterium | reverse complement strand
CGTCCAGCGTCTTGTTGAGGTCGATGATATAGATGCCGTTTCTTTCGGTGAAAATAAACGGCCGCATTTTCGGATTCCACCGGCGGGTTTGATGCCCGAAATGGACGCCGGCTTCGAGGAGTTCCCTGATTTCAGGAGTAACCATTCTAAGACCTTTCAATTGGTTGGTGCTTCCACCCGGCCGCTGCCTCCGGACCACGAATGGGACCGCCGGAAGCCAGGCCGAATGTGATTATTTCCGGTAAATCCGGATAGTTACTTTTATCGTTTCGAGTACTGGAAGCGACGACGAGCTTTGGGACGCCCGAATTTCTTCCGTTCGACAGCTCGCGGGTCCCGCGTCAAATACCCTTTTCTTCTCAGCATGGGACGAAGGTCGGGGTCAAGTTTGGCGATAGCACGTGAAATGGCGAGACGAAGCGCGCCGGCCTGACCGGCCAGTCCGCCTCCCCGAACGCTGCAATAGATATCCAGTTTTCCCAAGGTGTCCGTCTCTTTTATCGGCTGATTGATGATATCTACAAGAACCCCTCGTTTGAGATACTCGCGGGGAGTCTTGTCATTGATGACAAACGTTCCGCCGCCCACTTTGATTACGGCGCGGGCAACCGATTCTTTCCTGCGACCGGTCGCTGCAAAAACTGTTTCACTCATGAATTCACTCTATTAATAAATCGATATTATTTCAACGGTTCCGGTTTCTGTGCCTGGTGCGGATGCGCCTCCCCCGGGTAAACATGCAATTTCTTAAACATCTTGCGACCCAGTCGGTTCTTGGGGAGCATGCCCATCACGGCCCGCTCGAAAACCTGTTCCGGCTTGGTTTGCATCATCCGGCGATAAGGGGTGACCTTCAGCCCTCCGGGATAGCCGGAAAAATTGTAATATTTCTTATCGGCCTCTTTGCCGCCGGAGATTTTAAGTTTTGTGGCATTGATGGCAATCAGGTAATCGCCGGTATCCAGATGCGGCGTAAATATAGCCTTGTTCTTGCCTCGCAGGACATTGGCGGCAGCCACGGCGGCGTGACCTAACGTCATGCCATTCAGGTCAAGCAAGTACCACTTCTTATGTAAGGTCTCAACCTTTGGTATAAATGTCTTCATCCTACCCCCGGAAAGTTCCGGTTTAACAATTTAACGACTTCAAAAGCCTTTCAATATATTCAAATTCATCAACCTGTCAAGTCTTTTTAGAATTATTTACCTGTTCAACGGCAAAGAATTAAGCCTTCCGAAAATCTTGCCGCTTGGAAATAAGTTTGAATTTTGGGTCGAATTTTCCCCCTTTGGAGCAGACTCCACAGGATGCCATCCGCAGCCGCTTTCGGCGTGGATATTCTCTCTGGCAGTTGGGGCAGTAATAGAGGTATCGGTACTGTCCGCGCAGACTGGGATGTGAGCGAGCCTTGAGCGAAGCCCCCAGTCGCTGCGCCATAGATTTAAAAGCCCGGTCATGACGGGGATGAATGATATGAATCATCTCATGTTTCAGCGTATCCTCAATCTCTTCCGGAAAGAGTTGATGATATTTCACGCCGATTTTTATCTCCTGGCGCCGAGGATAATAAAGTCCCGCTCCCAGCAAACGCTCGGAGTAATTTATCTTTACCCATGGCAATTTCCCCTGGAAATAAGCGAGGTTATATTCATCGAAGAGCTCCTGGAGCCGCTCCAGGCTGGGAAGACTGGTCCGGGCGTTTGCCGAAGTTGCCGGGGATATTGTAACCGGGACAGATTCGGACGGCGCCGCGGGGCTTTCAAAGAGGTCGAAATTGAACCGTCTCAGCGATATGACATTTCGCGAACTGCGTTTCATCGTAAACTTAAACAAAAACCGCCGGGGATTTCCGACGGCTTGCATTTTTCTGGAGCCGAGGGGAGTCGAACCCCTGACCTCTTGACTGCCAGTCAAGCGTTCTCCCAACTGAACTACGGCCCCGTGAGTTTTTCAATATAGCGGCGGTGATTGATAAGTCAAGGGAAATATGGCAACAGATGAATTTGTTTGGAAAGGAAACGGCGCTCAGAGTTCAATCAATTTGCCGCCGTCGGTTTGGCGAAACCGCAGATGCTCAATATCAATCAGGGTCTCAATAACTTCTCTGATTCTCTCCGCTTCGGCGCCAATGCGGATTATTCTATCTCTTATATCCGGCGGCATCTCTACCGGGGAATTCAACAGCATCTCCACGGTTGCAAGTATCGACATGAGGGGATTATTGACTTCGTGATTGATGGTAGCCGCGGTAAAAGAAACTATATCAAGCAGTTCCTGTTCGCGTCCTTTAGTGTCGGGAACGCCCTTGCGGATTACCAGACGGCGCTGATTGTCGCCCTCTCTTGGGGGGCGCAATTCCTGATTTCTAACTGCGGCGGTTTCTGGAACATAAACGGTACTGTCCATAATATCCCGATTCAGATGGCGAAGGAATAGAGAGCGTTGCCGAGGTAGCGCGCCAGGTTTCGCAACTCGACATCGAGACGTTGATAATCGCCGCGGGTGATAATTCTCAAGATGCCCCATTTTTCTCCGCGACAGACAAGAGAGTACCAAAGATCGGCAAGCGGCGGTCCCTCCTGTTCGCCGATAGATACCAGGGTGCATTTAACATTCTCCCCGGCGGCACGGCTGGTTTCAAATTCCTCACGGCTCAGAGCGATATCGCCGAAATCTATCTTGTAGGAGTACTCCACGCTGGAGGCGCCCAAGAGACGAAGACGGTTATTCTCGAACTCATAGATTCCATTCTGGAGGATGGCAGGATGTTTCAAAAGTGAGGCGGTCAAGCCCTTCCAGTCAATATTGGCGACCGTCGCCGCAATGGAATCGGAAATATTCTCGCGGACAGCGGCAAAGAGGTCGGCGTCAGTGCTGACCGCCGGAATCCGCACTAACGGAAGAAGCACCACCTGATAATTGGCGGGATTACCGGCAATAAAATTGAGCGAAATCACTGCCTGGTACGGCTGTCCCTCTCCCTGGGCATTGACAAAATTAAGTTCGACCGCTTCGAAGAAAGTCTCATAGTGGCGGCATCTTTGAAAAATCGTCCGGAGAGTGGAATGAGAATCTTCGGTCAGGAATCCTTTGATATCTCGTCCGAAAAGGTTCTCCCGCGGACAATGAAGAATATCTTCGGTCAGGTCGTCGATATAGACAAATCGTCCTTTGAGGTCGATTTTGAAAACTGCGCATCGCTTCAGACGTCGGTCAATGGCGCGCGTTTCCGTTACGGGGCTATTCATCTCAGTTCAGATTTTTTTAAAAACTTTAATCTTCTCCACTGTCCTGCCAGCGGCGACAATAACTATGTACATCCCCGGCGCCACTTTCTTTCCCTCGGAATTTGTCCCATTCCAGATTATGGCCTCGCCAGGGGTACTGTTATTATCGGAGATTTTTTCCCAAACTTTCTCTCCCGAAACGGTATGGATGGTTATTTTTGCGGATGTTTGCGGCAATTGACCGAGAAATATGGTCAAAGTGTCGGTAAAGGGGTTTGGACCCGCGGTTATAAGAAATCGTTCAAAAACTGAGAACAGCACGTCGGCGGTATCGGCATTTATTCCGGCGGTGGCAACAAATTGGACCGTCCTGGAACCGATATCTTCCGCTGTCCCAACATAGGTCAATGAGGCGGTACCATCGCCATTATCGATGAAACCGGCGCTGGACGGCAGATTGGATGCCGAAAATGAGATTGTCTCCCCCCCACCTCCGATAGCGGAAATTGTCAATGAGACAGTATCTCGCACCTGTAACCTTATAGAAGATATAGGATTAATTTGGAGCAGACCGGAGGCTTTGAAGGTGTCGAAGAGGCCATAGCCGTAAAGATAGTCTGGGTTGGCATAGCGGTCAGCGGAGCGAGACAGAGCATCGCGAAGCTGAATAGGATTCCAGTCAGGATGAATCTGCAGCAGGAGTGCCCCGGCCCCGGCGGCTATTGGGGTGGAAAGTGAAGTCCCGCTGGCAAGAGTGTATCCTCCGTTGAAATTGGCGGCGGTGGCATTTATCCCCAGCGCCACTATCTCTGGCTTTCGGCGGCCGTCATATGTGGGACCGGAAGACGAGAAGCCGGCAATCAGACCGCTGGCGTTGACTGCCCCAACCGAAATGATGGAATCGGCATCGGCCGGGGGAGAAATATAGAAAAAGGGGTCATCTCTTTCATTACCGGCGGCGTTAAAGACGGCAATCATGCGGGAGGCGGCAATATCGGCCGCAATGGTGATAGGAGCGGTGTTGCCATCAAGCATCGAATAGATAGCGGTGCCGTCGGTATTCTCGTACCAATCGACATACCCCAGCGACGACGATATGATATCGGCGCCGAGAGAATCAGCCCATTCGGCCGCCGCAATCCAGTTGTATTCTTCGGAAATTTCTTCGGCATAAGTTTTCTCGGTTTTTGCCAGGAGGTAATCGGCATCAAAAGCGGCTCCCACTAAGAAGCCGGGGGCATATCCGCCGCAGACCGAAAGGACATAGGTTCCATGCTGCGGCTCAATTGGCGAATTGCTCCGGTCGCCGACAGAGGTATCGTTATTTATGAAGTCATACTTGTCAATCAGATTCAGAGAGGCAAGGGAAGGATGATTGAGCTCAAAGCCGGTATCAAAAATCGCAATGAGAACCCCTTCTCCGGTATAACCAAGATGATGCATCAGCGGAATATTGACCATATTAAGCTGTGTAAAGGAATTGCCATAATCAGGGTCGGCCGCTTCTTTCCGGGGTAACATTGTCCCCTCCGGCAGCGGTTTTCGCCTGAAGGCGGCAACCATTTTGATTTCCGAAACGAATGGCAGAGCCGCGAACTGCTCAATCTGAGTTGAAGTGGCATTCACCGCCACGGCGTTCAGCCAGCGCGACGGGCGCAGGATTTCTGCCCCAGACTGTCTCAATATTTCAATATAACTTGGACTGACCGGAATGTCGTGGTAATCTCCGGCCGGTTCAAGGCTGCGCCTCTGTCGTCGAAGTCGCGCCCTTTCGGAAAACGATTGCATAGCGGACAGTACTTTGCCGCGGAAAGAAGTCTGGTCGAAGGTTTCCTTGTCGGTGAAAAAGACCCAGACCTTGAGACTCCGCTCCGGATTGTCCCGGAATATCTCCCGCAGTCGGGGGTCAATCTTATCCATTTTCAGCGGTCCGACGTGCAGCTCCGTTGCCGCCGCCACAGATAGAAACATCGCAAAGAATATTGATAACCCTATTTTGGCATTCATTGTCATGTCCTTGTCAGCTAAATGGTCAACTTAATCTTAGCCGATAAAATGCCCGGGGTCAAGACGGAACTGCGATAACGCAGAGTTTGAAAACTATGATTGACAAGCCGGCTGAAAAATCATAGTATTGGTTCATACATAAGATGTATGGCAATTGCCCCCGTGGTGTAATGGATAACGCATCGGCCTCCGGAGCCGGTAATCCTGGTTCGATTCCAGGCGGGGGTATTATAGTGACGCTTTAGACTGTTTTTTGAAGGGGTGGGTCATGGCATATCTTCAAGAAAAAGACCGTAAGGCAATCCAGGAAAAACTTAAAGGGCTGAGCAATCTCGTCAGGCTGGTCTACTTTACTCAGGAATTGGAATGCCAGTACTGTCGCGAGACCCGGCAATTATTGGAGGAGCTGGTCTCGCTGTCTGACAAATTGAAACTGGAGGTGTACAATTTTCAGCTCGACAAGCCGATAGCCGACCAGTACAAAATAGACAAGATTCCGGCGACCGTAATTCTGGGAGAGAAAGACTACGGCATCCGATTTTACGGAATTCCGGCCGGCTATGAGTTTGCCACCCTCCTGGAGGATATAATTGCGGTTTCCAAGCGAGATTCGGGGCTTTCAGAGAAAACTCGCGAAAAACTGAAAACGGTCAAGCAGCCGCTTCATTTTCAGGTCTTCGTCACTCCGACGTGACCGTACTGCCCGGCCGCGGTGCGGCTCGCGCATGCCTTCGCCATGGAATCGGAATGGATAACGGCCGATGGAATCGAGGCAACCGAATTTCCGCATCTGGCGAACAGGTACTCCGTTCAGGGAGTGCCAAAGACGGTCATCAATGAGAAATTCTTTATTGAAGGAATGATGCCGGAGTACCGGTTTGTGGAAGAATCCTTAAAAGCGCTGGATAAATAGAGGGACAAATGGACGAAAAGAAATTTACCATCACGATGGAGCATAAGAAGGATTTCGAGTTCCTGGTTACTTTCGACGAGGGAATGGGGCAGATTCTTCTGGATGAGCCTTCCCCGCTGGGCAAAAATGCCGGTCCCAATGCCGCGCGCATTCTTTCGGCGGCAATTGGCAACTGCCTCAGCGCCAGCCTGCTTTTCTGCCTGCAGAAAGCGCGGGTAGAAACAAGCGGCCTGAAATCTGCTGTGACCACTACAATTGTGAGGAACGAGAAAGGGCGCTTTCGAGTCGGCGGCGCCGAGGTGTTAATCAATGTCAATATCGGCACTGAGGCTCCCAACCGGGTGGCGCAATGTATCAATCTCTTCGAAGACTTCTGCATCGTCACCCAGAGTGTCCGCAAAGGGGTAAAGGTTGATGTCGTGGTGCAGAATCAAAACGGGGAGCAGCTCTATAAATCAGCCTGAGGGCGCGTCATCGCCCCCAGTGAACTTCAGCTTAGCAGGGCACGAGCCCTGCTTGCCCGCCGAAGGAGGGCGCTAGTGCCCTTTTCGTTCCGATTTTCGGAACGAATACCCTTGACCATTTTGAATCCGTCGTAACCGGCGGATTCTGACAGGAGCCCGCCGCAGGCGGGGGCTCCTGCCCTGCAAATGCTCCCCGGACGATTAAAGCAAGTTGGACAAAGTCCGTCTCTTGGCTCCGTGGCGACATAGGTTTTGACAATCCCGCAATGTCGAAACCTAAGAAGGATTGCGACCTACCCGATTGTTTTATTTATATCTTAATTTGTAAAGCAGAATCATCCCCGCGATCGCCAGCGTAACGACATTGGCGATTATAATCGGGGGCGAGCCGATTAGAATGCCGTACACCAGCCAGAGAAATATCCCGATACAGATAACGACAAACATCAACAAAGAGATATCTTTGGTCGAGCGTGACTTAATCACCTTAATGAGTTGCGGCAGAAATGACAGGGTTGTCAAAGTTCCGGCAAGATATCCCAGAAGCGAAATCGCATCCATCTTCTCAAATCACCTTCAGCACCTTGAAAAGTTTGTAAAGGGCGAACAAAGTCCAGACCCCTTCGAGAATTATGAAGGGAACGGCGTCAAGTGAAACCGCATAGTAGGTGGAAAGCCCTCCCCCGGCGATATTTAATCCGATATAGGTCTGGTCGTCCTGGGTTAATCGTTTCAAAAGGTTCAGAATGAACGCCAAAAGAAGCGCCATCATTCCGACGATGCCGATAATCAAGTTGAGGGTTATCATTTGATGGGACAATTAAATCAGACGAGTCGATTAATACAAGAACAAAAAGGCGGAATCGGGGTC
>JBFMEF010000106.1 GCA_040753495.1 Candidatus Zixiibacteriota bacterium | reverse complement strand
CAGAGGCATGGTTACAGCATCAGAAATCCCGCCGGACCTGTCCGATGCCATTGCGGCCGCCTTTGCCGAACTTAAAAAGCGGAATCCTTCGGCGAGAATTGCCATGCGCTCCAGCGCCATTGGCGAGGACACCCTCTTCAGTTTTGCCGGGCAGTATCAAAGCCTCCTCAATGTTCCGCCGGAAAAAGCGCTCGATGGCTACCGCAGCATCATCGCCAGCAAATTCACGCCGCAGGCAATCTACTATTATCTCAGTCATTCCCTGGCAGAATCACATCTGGCGATGTCGGTCGGTTGCGCGGTGATGATTGACGCCGCCGCCGCCGGAGTCATCTATACCCGTGACCCGATTAATCCTGAGCGGGATACGCTTTTGGTCAGTTCGATTTTCGGGTTGGGAAAGTATCTGGTTGATGGCACTCTGACGCCCGACACCTTTGTCCTGGGGCGCAGTGACGGAAGAATTGTCAGTTCCCATATTTCGACCAAACCGGTCTGTTTGCGGATGTCCCCAGACGGCGGCACCGTTGAAGAGCCGGTACCGGGCGAGCGGCAGAATTTGCCGTCATTGCAGGATACACAATTGAAACGGCTCGCCGAGTACGCGCTTAAAATCGAGAACCATTATCACTCCCCGCAGGATATTGAATGGGCCATCGGAACGAATGGGCAGATATATATACTGCAGAGTCGTCCGCTGCAGATTCTGAAAAGCAAGCCGGCGACCAAACCGGTTGATATCAGTCGCTTCCAAAATCTTGCATCCGGAGGGATGACCGTCTGTCCCGGCGCCGGCAGCGGTCCGATATATAAAGCATTTTCAGTATCCGACCTGGCGGCGGTGCCCAATGGTTCAGTACTGATGGCGGCACACCCTTTTCCCGGACTGATTACCATTATGGAAAAGGTAAACGCCATCGTGACCAGCGTGGGAAGCCTTGCCAGTCATATGGCAACCCTGGCGCGGGAATATCGCGTGCCGACTATAGCCGGAATGCAGAACCTGGAACGATTTAATAATGGCGACATGGTGACTGTCGATGCCACCGAATGCGTCATCTACGCCGACATGCAACAGGAGCTGGTCGACGCCCGCCGACCGGAATTCGATTTCTTTGAAGATATCGGAATCTTCTTGATTCTTCGTCAAATGCTGGACCGCATTGCCCCCTTGAATCTGATAGGACGCGGCGACACCATCTTTAAACCGGAGAACTGCCGCACTCTTCACGACATCACCCGCTTTGCGCATCAAAAGGCGATGGAAGAGATGTTCTCCCGCATTCTGCGCATCGACAATCAGAATTACCTCGGGGTGACTCTCAAAAGCAAAATCCCGTTGAAACTCATGATAATATACATTGACCGTGATATCACCCAAATCGCCCCGAAAGGATTCATTACCGAAGAACAGATTGATTCGGAGCCGATGAAATCGTTCTGGGCGGGAGTCATGAAGGAAGGTTGGCCCTCGGCGCCGCCGCCGGTCGATTTCAAAGGATTTGCCGGCGTCCTCGGCACCACCCTTTCCCGCAGTGAAGAAGCCGGCTTCTCCGAAAACAGCTTTGCCATCCTCAGCCGCAATTATATGCTCCTGAGTCTCCGGATGGGTTTCCATTTCTCGACCATCGAAGCCATGTGCTCCGAAGAGCTCAGCAAAAATTATATCCGGATGCACTTCAAGGACGGCGGCGCTTCGCTGGACCGGCGCATTCGGAGAATTCGCCTGATTACAGAGGTGCTCTCCCGCGCCGGGTTCGAATGCCACAGTCGCGCCGATTTTCTCGATACGGTGGTTTCCTATCTCGACTGCGATATGATCGCCTCGCTGCTCTATCAGCTGGGCCGCGTTACTATTTTGACCAAACAGCTCGATATGGCTCTCTCCAGCGATGAAGTTACCCAATGGTACACTCATGACATCCTGAAAAAACTCGGCATTGAGCCGGCGGCGGATGGGCAATGATGAGCCGTCTGACCCAGAAATTCCGCACTGCCGCCGATGCCCTTCTCAATTACCGGAGCCTGCCGCTGCTCAGTTCCATTCTGTTCATTCTTATCCTCTGCGGGACAATCTATATAATCTATCAGAATGCCGGCATCATGCGCGACCGCATCAATGAAGATTTCAATCAACAGCAATTAATACTGGCGCGCCAGGCAAGCGGACAGGTCAGCGTCATTCTGCACGATATTGAGCTGGAAATCGACGGTCTGGCGCGGAAAATCGCCCGCTTTCCCGACCCGGGTGATATCCAGACTGTCTTCAATGAAGCGGCCAGCCGTATGCGCAATAAGGG